>DONB01000196.1 GCA_003510325.1 Thiobacillus sp.
CGAACCTGCGGCCCCATTCCTCTCGATCGGGATTGATGTCGACGCCGATGATCTTGTTCGCGCCGGCCAGGCGCAGGCCCTGGATGACGTTGAGGCCGATGCCGCCCAGGCCGAACACGGCCACGGTGTCGCCTTCCTGGACCTTGGCGGTGTTCTTGACGGCACCCAGGCCCGTGGTCACGCCGCAGCCCAGCAGGCAGACCTGCTCGGGGTTGGCATCGGGGTGGATCTTGGCCAGCGAGACTTCGGCGACCACGGTGTACTCGCTGAAGGTGGAGCAGCCCATGTAGTGGTAGATGGGCTCGCCGTTGTACGAAAAGCGCGTGGTGCCGTCGGGCATCACGCCCTTGCCCTGGGTGGCGCGCACGGAAACGCACAGGTTGGTCTTGCCGCTCTTGCAGAACAGGCATTCGCCGCATTCGGCGGTGTACAGCGGGATGACGTGGTCGGCGGGCTTGACGCTGGTCACGCCTTCGCCGACCTCGACGACGATGCCCGCGCCTTCATGGCCGAGCACGGCGGGGAAGATGCCTTCCGGGTCGTCGCCCGACAGCGTGAAGGCATCGGTGTGGCAGACGCCGCTGGCCACCACCTTCAGCAGGACCTCGCCTTCGCGCGGCCCTTCGACGTCTACCTCTTCTATCGACAGCGGTTTCTTGGGTTCCCAGGCGACGGCGGCACGCGATTTCATGGACAGGCTCCTTGATGGATGAATCGTTGTTGTCAGTGGTCGATGATGCCGAACTTCCGCGGCATCAACAACGCAGTCATGCGAAGGCGCGGCTCAGCCGGTCTGCTGCAGCAGCTTCTGGTAGGCCGCCTCGAACAGTTTGACGCCGTCGTCCTGCAGGGTATTGCCGACCGCGTCCATGTCGATGCCCAGCCGTGCCAGTTCGGTCAGCTGCATGCCCGCTTCGGCGACGCCTTCTTCCACGCGCAGCGCCGCATTGCCGTGCTCGCGCAGCGCGGCGAGCGTCTTGTCGGGCAGGGTGTTGATGGTTTCCGCGCCGATCAGCGGTTCGACGTAGAGCAGATCGTGGTAGTCCGGATTCTTCACGCCGCTGCTGGCCCACAGCAGATACTGCGGCGTCGCCCCCTGTTTCGCGAGTTCGGTGAAGGCCTCGCCGTGGAAGGTTCTGCGATAAGCCTGATAGGCGAGCTTGGCCATCGCCACCGCCGCCTTGCCGCGCAGCGACAGCGCTTCCTGGGTGCCGATGGTGGTCAGTTGCGTATCGACCAGGGTGTCGACGCGAGACAGGAACAGGCTCGCCACCGCCTTGCTGCGGCGCACGTCGGCGCCGGCGCGGGAGCGGGCGGTGAGCCCGCGGATGTAGGCGTCGAACACCGACTGGACCTGCGCACCCGAAAACAGCAGTGTCACGTTGACGTTGATGCCGAGCGTGGTCAGCGCCTCGAATGCATTGAGGCCTTCCGGCGTGCCCGGCACCTTGATCAGCAGGTTGCGGCGGTTCACTGCGGTGGAGAGGCGTTTTGCCTCTTCAACCGTGCGCGCGGCGTCGTATGCCCAGCGCGGCGCGACTTCCAGGCTGACGTAGCCGTCGTTGCCGCCGCTGGCTTCATGCACGGGCATCAGCAGATCGCAGGCGTCCTGGATGTCGGGAATCACCAGTGCTTCGTAGCGTCGCTCGGCATCCGGTTCGCTGGCTTTCAGCCGGGCCACGTCGTCTGCGTAATACGGGCTGCTGGCCACCGCGTTCTGGAAGATCGACGGATTCGAGGTCACGCCCGACACGCCATCCTCGACAATCAGCTTGGCCAGTGTGCCGTCGCGGAGCAGGCTGCGCGACAGATTGTCCAGCCAAAGGCTTTGACCGAGGGCAGTGACGTGCTGAGTGGCATTCATGGGCATTCCTCGCGGTTGTGTAAGGTTCAGGATAGAACACGCATGTGACGGCAAGTTCATCGGGCCGCGGCCCCCGGCGCCCGAAGCCGCGCCTGTGCTAGACTTCGGCGCATTCCCACGGCTCTTTTTCCGGTATCCCCATGTCTGGCAGCACACTTGGCAAACTGTTCTGTGTCACCGTGTTCGGCGAGTCGCACGGCCCCGCCATCGGCTGCGTGATCGACGGCTGTCCGCCCGGGATGGCGCTTGCCGAAGCAGACATCCAGCACGACCTCGACCGCCGCAAGCCCGGCACCTCGCGTCACGTCACCCAGCGGCGCGAATCCGACACCGCCGAGATCCTGTCCGGCCTCCATGAGGGCAAGACCACCGGCACCCCGATCGCGCTGCTGATCCGCAACGAGGACCAGCGCAGCAAGNNACGGCAATATCGGCGAGACTTTCCGCCCCGGCCATGCCGACTATACCTACACGCAGAAATACGGCTTCCGCGATCCGCGCGGCGGCGGGCGCTCCTCCGCACGGCTGACGGCACCGATCGTAGGCGCCGGTGCCATCGCCAAGAAGTGGCTGAAGGAAAAATACGGCATCGTGATCCGCGGCTACATGAGCGCGCTGGGGCCGATCGACATTCCCTTCGAGTCGTGGGACGCGATCGACAACAACGCCTTCTTCTCGCCCAATGCCGCCATCGTGCCCGAGCTCGAAGAGTACATGGATGCGCTCAGGAAGTCGGGTGATTCGGTCGGTGCGAAGATCAGCGTGGTGGCCGAGAACGTGCCGCCCGGCTGGGGCGAGCCGCTATACGACAAGCTCGATGCCGACCTGGCCCACGCGCTGATGGGGCTGAACGCCGTCAAGGGCGTGGAGATCGGCGACGGCATGGAGGCCGCGCGGCAGAAGGGCACCGAGCACCGCGACGAGATCACGCCGGATGGTTTCCTCTCCAACCACGCCGGTGGCGTGCTCGGCGGCATCTCGTCGGGCCAGGCCGTCGTCGCCCATATCGCGATCAAGCCCACCTCGTCGATGCGGCTGCCCGGCCGCTCGATCGACCTCAACGGCCAGCCGATCGAGGTCGTCACCCACGGCCGCCACGATCCCTGCGTCGGCATCCGCGCCACCCCGATCGCCGAGGCGCTGATGGCGATCGTGCTGATGGACCACGCGCTGCGCCACAGGGCGCAGTGCGGCGACGTCGCAAGCGCCACGCCGGTGGTGCCGGGCCAGGCCGGCTGAACGTACACAGGCCCGGATGCACATGATCCGGCGCTTTTTCCTTGTCCTGTTGCTGTGCGGCGGGGCCTGGCAGGGCACTGCGGCGTCGCCGATGGCCTTCATCGACAGCCAGATCGCCGCGCACCCAGGCGCCACCGGCGCCTACGTGCTCGATACCGGCGAAGAGGCGCTCCGCGCACGCGCCTGGCTGGCCGACCATGCGCAGCACACGATCGAGGTGCAGTACTTCATCTGGAGCAGCGACAACATCGGCATCCTCGCCACCGAAGCGCTACTGCGCGCAGCCGAACGCGGGGTCAAGGTGCGCGTGATCGTCGACGACCTGCTGATCGACGCGCCCGACAAGACGCTGCTCGCGCTGGCCAAGCATCCCGGCGTCGACATCCGCATCTACAACCCCAGGCACCGGGTCGGCACGCCGTTCTACAAGCGCGCGCTCAACGTCGTTGCCGACTTCCGCGGCGTCAACCAGCGCATGCACGACAAGACCTTCATCGTCGACGGCAAGGTCGCGATCACCGGCGGCCGCAACATGGCCGACGAGTACTTCGACTACGACCACGAATACACCTTCCGCGACCGCGATGCGCTGCTGGTGGGCGAGGCAGCCCAGGCGATGCGGGCGAATTTCGACGCCTTCTGGGCCAGCAAGCTCGCCGTTCCGGTGGAGTCGCTCTACGACGGCTGGGGCCTGATGCAGAAGAACGTCAAGGTCGGCGCGGACGAGGTGCAGCAGGTCTACCGCGAACTGCACGCCTACGCCGACAGGCCGGAAAACCTCGCGCCGGAGGTGCGCGCCGCGATCGCCGCGACGCCTGCCGCATTCGACCGCCTGGCGCGCGAGATGGCGTGGGGCCGGGTCGACTTCATCCATGACGAACCCGGCAAGAACGGCCGCCGCTGGACCCTGGGCGGCGGAGGCAAGAGCTCGGCGGCGCTGGCGCAGCTGGTGGCCGGCGCGCGCGAATCCATCGTGATCCAGTCGCCCTACCTGGTGATGTCGGACAAGGCGAAGGCGCTGTTCAAGGCGGCGGTCGCGCGCGGGGTCAAGGTGCGCATCCTCACCAACTCGCTCGCCTCCACCGACAACCTGCAGGCCTTTTCCGGCTACCGCAGCCAGCGCAGCCAGCTGCTGAAAATGGGCCTCGACATCCGCGAATACAAGCCCGACCCGGCCAACCGCAATACCCTGTTCTCGCGCGCCAATCCGCCGGCCGTGCCGCCGGTGTTCGCGCTGCACGCCAAGAGCATGGTGGTGGATGGCCGGATCGCCTACATCGGCACCTTCAACTTCGACCCGCGCTCGGAAAACCTCAACACCGAAGTCGGCGCGATCATCCATCACCCCGGCCTGGCGCAGCGGCTGCAGGCGATCATGGAAGCCGACATGCGTCCGGAAAACAGCTGGAGCGCCGCTGACAAGCCCGACCAGTACGTTCCGCTGACCAAGCGCGGCCATGTGCGGCTGTGGCAGCTGCTGCCGCTGAAGCCCTTGCTGTAAGCTGCGTTCGCGCGCCCGGGCTTTGACGAATCGCCNNCAGGTGACGCCATGCGACTTCCCATCAGTCTGAAAATCTTCAGCATCACCACGGCCCTGCTGGTGCTGATGGTGGTCGTCACTTGGCTGTCGGTGCTCAACTTCCGCCAGCTCAACAACCAGGTGCGCGCGCTGTCCGACTGGTACCTGCCGCTGCAGCAGCAGGTGGCCAGCGTCGAAATCCTCATCCGCCAGCAGATTGTGCACATGGAGCGCGTGATGGCAGGGATGGAAGTGGCGAAGCCCGACCCCGAATTTCTCGCCGCCGAATCGAACGGCTTCGACATGCGCGGGGTCAATGCCGACCAGATCGTCGATTCCTCGCTGCGCATGCTGGGCGAGGCCGAGGCGCAAAAGGACCTCAAGCTCGACCGCGTGACCCTCGCCGTGCTGGGCAAGCAGCTGCCCGCGATCCAGACCGCGCGCCAGCACTTTCACATGACCTTCCGCCTGTTCCAGATCGAGGCGCAGGAAGGCACGCCGCGATCGCAAAAGATCGTCCGCGAAACCCTGCTGCGCGAGAAGGACACCGTCGACGTCGAAATCGGCAAGACCATCGACATCCTCAACCGACTGACCCAGGACACCGCCATCCAGGCCAAGAAGGAGGAGAAACGCGCCACCACGCTCAACTGGATCGTCACCGCGATCGCCACCACGCTCGGCCTGATCTTCGCCGGCTTCGTCACGCGCTCGCTGGTCGACCCGGTCAAGCGCCTGGTGGGCGGCACGCGTGCGGTCGAGGCAGGCGACCTCGATGTGGAAATCCAGGTGCGCACCCACGACGAACTGGCCACGCTCGCCACCTCGTTCAACCACATGGTGGGCGGGCTGCGCGAGAAGGAGCGCATCCGCGATACCTTCGGCCAGTACGTCGACCCGCGCATCGTCAAGAGCCTGCTGGAAAACCGCATGCCCTCGGATGGCGGCGAGCGCCAGGTGATGACCGTCTTCTTCTCCGACCTGCAGGATTTCACCCGACTGTGCGAGGGCCTGACGCCGGACGCCGCGGTGCGTTTCCTCAACCGCTATTTTTCGCTGATGTCCGAGGTGATCCGGACCCGGCAGGGCATCGTCGACAAGTACATCGGCGACTCGGTCATGGCGTTCTGGGGCCCGCCCTTCACCGATCCCGCCGACCACGCCACCCTGTGCTGCCTCGCCGCCCTGGAACAGATGGCCCGCATGGAAGCCTTCCGCGCCTGGCTGCCTGAGATGTTCGGCGTTTCCCACGGCCTGCCCGTGGTCAACGTCCGCATGGGCATTGCCAGCGGCGAAGTCACCGTCGGCAACATCGGCTCCGAAACCTCGCGCGGCTACACCGTCATCGGCGACACCGTGAACCTCGCCTCACGCCTGGAGCAGGCCAACAAGTTCTACGGCACGCGAATTCTCGTCAGCGAGACGACGCGGAATCTGGCCGGCGACACTCTGGTCTTCCGTGAAATCGACAGCCTGCGCGTCGCCGGCAAGCTGGAGACAGTGCGGGTGTTCGAGTTGTTGGGGATTGCCGCCGAATTGAGTGAAAGCGACCGGCAGCGGGTACAGGAGTATGAAGCCGGACTGGCGCGCTATCGCGCGCAGGATTGGGATGCGGCGGAAGCGGCGTTCCGTGAGTGTCTGGCCGTCGAACCGAAGGATCAGCCCAGCGAGGTCATGCTGGAGCGGATTGCGGCGTTTCGGCAGGCGTCGCCGGGATCAGAATGGGATGGTGTTTGGGTGGCGCTGAGTAAGTAAATGCCCAACGTTGAGATGAGGCGTAGTTTGAGGAGGTATGTTCGATTGTCGAGTTAGCTTTCACCCCGCCACATTGGCTTCACCTTCACTCTCTCATGTTGCTTGACTTCTTCTAATGTCTGGAAGAGTTCGGGATCTACTGAAATCTGCTTGTTCACAATCTTATGACAGTGAATCGGCGCTTCCCGACCGTGAGTTTCAATGTATGTGTGAGCTATACGGTGCGCTTGCATAACTTGTGTCTGCAGCTCTTTCGTTGTTTCCTTTGTGACGATTGCCCTAATAACAACCGCGAGATCAATGTCCTCAAGATAAATGATGTCGCGGTACTCCACGGCCATGCCGTTCGGAGTCTTCACTTTTCTGAAAAAGGTGTCCAAGTATTCTCCGATTGGACGCTTCAAGGTTCGTTCATACACTTCGTCGAATATCTTCGTAGCGAAATATGTCCCAATGAACCCAACAATGACGCCGAATATCTCGATGCCATTTAGTAGTGCAGTCGGCTTGCGATTTAAATATAACGCTGGCAAATCGGTGAAGTAATTGGGGGCGTATTGCCAGTCGGCATCTTTGAAGAACGGCTCCAGCACCTCCTCTTGGGCTTCTGTCGCAGATCTCATGAAGTGCGAAGATCCTTCGAGTCCAAATGAGTAGCGGGCGAATTGCATTACTTATGAGTGATACTTAACGGTTGAGGGGCCCAATCTGGGGCACTCTTAAGCCGCTTCCGCATGCAGCCTCACCCCAAGTGCGCGTGCAACCTTCAGGACAGTCGCAAAGCTAGGATTGCCGTTTTCGCTGAGCGCCTTGTAGAGACTTTCCCGGCTGAGTCCCGCATCGCGCGCAACCTGCGACATGCCCTTGGCACGGGCTATGTCGCCCAGCGCGCGGGCGATGCCTGCCGCATCGTCCGGGGCTTCTTCCAGCCAGGCATCGAGATAGGCGGCCATTTCCTCGGGGGTGCGAAGCTGCTCAGCCACATCGTAGGGTACGGTCTTCGTCTTGGCGGTCAGTTTGGTGGAAGCCTTGGGCATGTCTTTACTCCTGCAAATTGTTGGCGAGCGTAGTAGCCGTTTTGATGTCCTGCTGCTGCGTCGACTTGTCGCCGCCGGCCAGTAGGATGATCAGTTCGCCGTTGCGCTCGGTGTAATACACCCGGTAGCCGGGGCCGACGTCGATCTTCAGTTCCGATATGCCGTGCGTGAGATTGCGATGCTGCCCCGGGTTGCCGTGCGCCAGCCGGTCCACACGCATCTGGATGCGGGCGCGGCCAGCCCGATCCTTCAGGTCGTTGATCCAGTCACGGTAGACCTCGGTCATCGATACGCGCATGGCCGAAGTGTATCCTATGAGATACAGGTGTCAAGAATGGTTTGAACGGTCTTATTCGACGACACCCTCATCCCCATGGCACGTACACCCCGGCTCCTTGCTGGTGGAGTTGTCGCAGCACACGATCTTGCCGGCGCGGCAGCCGCAAATGCCTTTGTGGTCCTTGCAGCAGGCTGTTTGGATCTGGGCGAGTTGCATGCCCTTGGCATTCGCAATACAGGCCTCGGGTGATATCGATGTCTGCTGCGCGGCAGCAGGCGTGGTGTCCACGCTCGGATCGGCGGCGGCCGGGAGCGCGAAGCAGGCCGGGGCAAAGGCCAGCAGGGCGAGTAGGGAACGGATGCGCATGACAGTCTCCTTGGGAGAAATAGGCTGCCTCACTATAGCCGATCAGGCGCGGCCTCAGGCATCGCGCAGTAGCAGCCCCAGCATCAACGCCGCCCCCACCAGGATCGCCGCCAGCAGGGTGAAGGCGCTGGCGTAGCCGGCGACGCCGACCATGAAGCCGGTGAGCACCGGGCNNCGCCCATCGACGAGCCGTAGCGGCCGTCTTTCGTGAGGTCGGCGACGAGCGCGGCGGTGGACGAGGTGACGGTGGCGAAGCCGAGGCCGAACACCAGGCTCAGCACCGACAGGCCGATGAAGTTCGGAAAGTAGGGCAGCAGCACGACGCTCGCCGCGCCGATCAAGAGGCCCGGCAGGATGACGCGGCGGCGGCCGACACGGTCGGACACCTTGCCCATCAGCGGCTTGGCGAAGACGATGCTGAGAAGCTGCACGCCGAGGATGACGCCGATCTGCCACGCGGGGATGCCGAGCGAGGACGCGTATAGGGCTAGGAATGCCTCGATTGCGCCGAACACCAGATATTGCGCCGCTTCCACTGTGCTCACCAGCATGATGCCGCGGTCGCGCAGCACCGTTCTCAGGCTCGACCAGAAATGCGGCAGCTCCAGCTTCGCCGTCGGCTTCGGATCGCGGTCTTTAAGCAGCAGGCCGGCGCCCAGCGCCAAGACGCCGGCGATCGCGCAGGCGACGTACACCGCGCCGAAGCTCGCCAGCGAGATCAGCGTGCCGCCGAGGAAGGGCGCGATCGAGCGGCCGACGATGGTGACCGACGAGTAGGTCGACAGCCGCGCCGCGCGGTCGGCGCTGTAGCGCTCGGCGATCGCCGCGCTCGCCACGGTGCCGAAGATCGCGGTGGCGAAGCCGTGGTAGAAGCGCACCGCCATCAGTTGCCAGGCGGTTTCGATCACCAGATACAAAAAAGGCGCGCTGGCGAACACGACCAGCGAGGCCAGCAGCACGCGCCGCTTGCCCAGGTGGTCGGACAGCGCGCCGGCGGGGTAGCTGATGAGCACGCCGGGGATCGTCGAGGCCATGACGATCCAGCCGATTTCGGCCGGCGTGGCGTTGAGCGAGGCGGCGAACAGCGGCAGCACCGGCGTTTTCGACAGCGTGGAGCTGAAGATGGCCAGGCCGCCGATGAGCGCGATCAGGACGAAGAAGGAAGGCTGGGCGGGTTTCATCGGGTGGGTGTGTTGGTTTTTTTGCGAATGTAGTGCGAAATCGCGCCACGTGCGAAAAAATCATGCGCATGATGTTCACGCCTTTTTCATCCAGACTGCACAGACGATGAATGCGAGTGCTCCGCCTGACCTGTTCGGCGCCTTCGACCGCCACAATTTCGGCGACCTGCTGTTTCCGCATCTGCTGACGGCGCTGCTGCCGGGGCGGAGGTTCGAGTTTTCCGGGCTAGCAGCGCGCGATCTGCGGGCCTGCGGCGGCCATCGCGTGACACCGCTCCCTGCACAGCCGACGCAGCTGATCCATGCCGGCGGCGAGCTGCTGACCTGCACCGCCTGGCAGGCCGCCGTCATGCTGCTCGATCCGGCCGCGGCCACGGAAGCTGTCGCGCGCTACGACGCCGAACGGGCTGCGGGGGCCGCGTGGGCCGCGCGCCAGCTCGGCACGGCGCGAACCATGCCCTACGTGATCGGGCGCGATGCGCTGGCGCCGGGGGGCAAGCTGATATTCAACGCCGTCGGCGGCGTGGAGTGGAATGCACTGTCCTCCGCGCAGCGTGACGACGTGAAGGCGGCGCTGCGGCAGGCGGACTGGCTCAGCGTGCGCGACCACGTCACCCAGGCCGCGCTGCGGGCGGAGGGGGTCGAGGCGCCGCTGTGCCCCGACCCGGCGGTGATGGTGGAAGCGTGCTTCGGCGAGGCGATACGCCGTCATCAGAGGCAGGGCGCGGTGAAGGCGATCCGCGACGCCTTCCCGCAGGGCTATCTGGCGTGCCAGTTCAGCGTCGATTTTGCCGACGACGCCAGCCTCGATGCGATGGCGGGGGGGCTGTCGCGGGTGGTGGTGGCGACCGGATTCGGAGTGGCGCTGTTCCGCGCCGGCGCGGCGCCGTGGCACGACGATCCGGCGCTCTACGAAAAGCTGCAGCGCAGACTGCCGGTCGGCACCGCGCAGTTGTTTCCGTCGCTGCACCTGTGGGACCTCTGCGCGCTGATCGCGGCCAGCCGCGGCACGGTCGGCAGCAGCCTGCACGGGCGCATTGTCGCGCTGGCCTACGGCCTGCCGCGCGTGAGCCTGGTGCCGCCGCAGCAAGGCGGACGACCCGACAAGCGGACTGCCTTTGCCGAAACCTGGGAGCCTGATGCGGTGCCGCGCGGCGTGGCGCTCGACCGTATCGAGGCCGCTGTACTGCAGGCGCTGGCGGTGCCTGCCGACCTGCTGCGCGAGAATGCGGCCAGCCTGAGAGTGCGCTACCTGCAAAGCCAGGCGCAGTGGGCCGGCCTGTTGCCGCCCGAGTGACTTGGGCAATAATCCGGGGATGTTTTCCACACGGTCCCGAACCATGCCGATTGCCACGCTGTCTCCCGCCGACCTGCGCCTGACCATCGATCCCGACGTGCTGGGGTTCGCGGACACGTCCGAACTGCAGGACGAGACCCTGCCGTGGATCGGCCAGACACGCGCCGAGGCGGCCGCCCGTTTCGGCCTCGGCATGGACCAGCCCGACTACAACCTGTTCGTGCTGGGCGAAGTCGGCAGCGGCCGGTCCTCGCTGCTGAAGCAGGCGATGCACGAGGCGGCTGCGAGGAGGCGGGTGCCGCCCGACCTCTGTTACCTGCATAACTTCGACGCACCCGAGCGCCCGCTGGCGCTGCGCCTGCCGGCCGGCGAGGGGCGGCTGCTGCGCCAGCTGCTGGTGCAGGCGGTGAAGACGCTGCAAGGCGAAATCCCGCAGCGGCTCCAGGGGCAGGACTACAAGGCCGAGAGCGAGCGCATCGAACAGGCCTGGAAGACCGACGTGGCACGGCACTACGCCGAGTTGACTGCGTTTGCCGAGGCGCGCAGCTTTTCGCTGCACCGCGAGGAAGGGCGCATGGTGTTCACCCTCATCGGCAAGAAGGGGCAGGCGCTGACCGAGGACGAGGTACTGGCACTGCCGAAGGCGCGCCGCGCCGTGGTGGAGCAGGCCGATCAGGAACTGCGCGCCGAGATCACCCGCTACATCGAGAAAACCCAGCCGCTGGAGCGCGCGATGAACGACGCCCTGGCGGCGCTGCGGCGCCAGGTGGTGAAGCCGCTGGTCGAGCGCGAGCTGCAGGCGATCCGTGCCGGACTGAAGAAGCAGATCAAGGACGCCGCCAAGCTCAACGCCTGGCTCGATGCGCTGGAACAGGACATGCTCGACAAGCTGGAACTGTTCAGCGGCAGCGAGGACGACGAGGAGCGACTGGCAGCGCTGCATCTCGTGCTCGCGCGCTACCGCGTCAACCTGGTGGTCGACAACGGCGGGCTGACCGGTGCGCCGGTGATCGTCGAGGACAACCCGCTGTTCCGTGCGCTGTTCGGCAGCATCGAATACCAGTCCGAGAACGACGTGCTGATGACCGATTTCTCGCGCATCCGCGCCGGCAGCCTGCTGCAGGCGCACGGCGGTTTCCTGATGCTGCACCTGCAGGACGTGCTGGCCGACCCGCTGGTGTGGGAGAAGCTGCGGCGCTTCCTGCGCAGCGGCCGGCTGCAGATCGAGGAGCCGGGCGTGTCGTTCTCGCCGATCGCGGCGGTGTCGCTGGCGCCGGAGGCGGTCGACGTCGAGGTCAAGCTGGTGCTGGTCGGTTCGCGCGCACAGTACTACGAGCTGCAGGAGGCGGCGCCCGAGGTTGCCCGGCACTTCCGCGCCAAGGTCGATTTCGCCGACAGCTTCCTCGCCAGCGCCGACACCCGCCGCGCCTCGGCGATTTTCGTCGCCCATGCCTGCCGCGAACATGGCCTGCCGCATTTTTCGGCGGCGGCGGTGGCGCGCCTGATCGAGGAATCGCATCGCGAAGCTGCCGACCAGACGCGCGAGAGCGCGATTTTCGCTCGTACCGAGGCGCTGGTGATGGAAAGCGCCGCGATCTGCCGCGCGCGCGGGCCGGGGCTGGTGACGCGGGCGGACGTCGAGGTGGCGATCGCGGCGCACGCCGCGCGGCACGACTATCCCGAGCAGCGCCTGCGCGAGGAAATCGCCGAGGGCGACGTGCTGATCGATGTGNNTCCTCGGCGACGCCCGCTTCGGCCTGCCGGTTCGGCTGTCGGCGCGGACCTACGCGGGCGAGGACGGCCTGCTCAACATCGAGCGCGAGGTGGAGCTGTCCGGACCGATCCACGACAAGGGCGTGTTCATCCTGCAGAACTATCTGGCGGGACTGTTCGCCCACCTGGCGCCGCTGTCGCTCAACGCCTCGATCGTGTTCGAGCAGCAGTACCACGAGGTGGAGGGCGATTCCGCCTCCTGCGCCGAACTCTATGCGTTGCTGTCGGCGCTGTCGGGCCTGCCGCTCAGGCAGGGCATCGCCGTCACCGGCGCGGTCAACCAGCACGGCGATGTGCTGCCGGTGGGCGGCATCAACGAAAAGATCGAAGGCTGGTTCCGCGTCTGCGAGGCCGCCGGGCTGGACGGCAGCCAGGGCGTACTGATCCCGACGCGCAACCGCCGCCACCTGATGCTGGCGCCGCGGGTGGTGGAAGCCGTCGCGCAGGGGCGTTTCCACATCCATGCCGCCGATCACGTGAGCGCGGGGATCGAACTGCTGACCGGCATGGCGGCAGGCGAACTCAACGCCGCTGGGCACTACCCCCACGACAGCGTGCTGGGGCACGCACAGGAGGCGCTGCAGGGATACCGCCGCGCCTGCCAGCAGATGGAACATCCCAAGCCGCCGCGCCGGCATTTCCGCGCCGGCGACCGTCCGCAGCGGCGGTAGCCCCTGCGGGTGGACAGCGTTGGACTATAGTGAAAATCGTCCAATCGTTTTGCAAGGAGCCGATCATGAAAGCACTGCATCGCATGGAACGTTTTCTAGACGAGCACATGATTCCGTTTGACCTCGTGGTGCACCCCCACAGCCAGACCAGCGTCGAAACCGCCCGTGCCACAGGGGTCCCGCCCAACCGCGTCGCCAAGGGGGTGCTGCTCGACGGTGTCGGCTGCCAGATGGTGGCGATGATCCCGGCCGATCAGGAAGTCCATCTCGGCAAGTTGGGGCTGGATCATGGCGTCGAGTTCAGCCTGGCCGACGAGGCCAGCGTGAGTCGCCTGTTCAGCGAATGCGCGCCCGGTGTGGTGCCGGGCCTGCCGAACGCCTGGGGGGTGGAAATGGTGTGGGACGACGATCTGATGGCGCAGCCGGACATCTATCTGGAAGCCGGCGACCACGAACGTCTGCTGCATATCGAAACCCGCTACCTGCGCGAGGTCTTCGGCGACGCCCCGCACTGTCACTTCAGCCAGCCGCGGATGCAGCATCACTGACCCACCGGGATTGCGGGCGCGCCCTCATCAACAGGGTGCTGTCCGGGTGTGGCGGGGTATGATATGAATAGGGCAGGCGCAGCGCGCGCAGAACGATTTCCTGTCCTGATGGTCTCCATGCCGTGAACCCGAACGCTTCCGACAATCCACACCAGCGCCTGGGGCGGGGCATGGCCCTGGTCGCCAGCCTCCTGATGCTGGGGATGTTCTATCTCTACTTCGACAACAGCCTGGAGGCGCGCAACAACCCCAACCGCCAGTTGCAGATCGCACCGGGCAGCGAGTTGGTGCTGCAGCGCAGCCGCGACGGCCATTACGTCTTTCCCGGCACCATCAACGGCCGACCGGTCAGCTTCTTGCTCGATACCGGCGCCACGCTGGTGTCGGTGCCGGCGCACCTGGCCGGCGAGCTGGGATTGGAGGCGGGANNCCCGGGTGGATGCGCTGGCGTTCGGCCCGTTCGACCTGCGCGGCGTGCCTGCCAGCCTCAACCCGGGCATGGCTGGCGACCAGGTGCTGCTGGGGATGAGCGTGCTGAAACACCTCGAATTCACCCAGCGCGGCGACACCCTGATATTGCGTGCGCTGGGAAGCTGAGCAAAATAATGTTTGGTTATCTGAACCTTCTATGTTATTAATGCAGCATCTGTTGGATTCAAGCTTTAAATTGCGGTACCTCTGGTAAGCGTTTTCCTTGAAATTCGATCGATAGAGCATGTCGCTCAATTTTTTTTGATAGATAGGAAACAAGATGGAAACGGGTACTGTTAAGTGGTTCAATGATGCAAAAGGTTTTGGTTTTATCACCCCGGACAACGGCGGCGAAGACCTGTTTGCACACTTCTCTGCAATCAACTCCAGCGGCTTCAAGTCCCTGCAGGAAAACCAGAAAGTCAGCTTCGAAGTGACGACTGGCCCCAAGGGCAAGCAAGCTTCCAACATCCAGGTCGTGTCGTAATCTTTCCGACCTGATGTGAGAAAAACCCCGGTTCGCCGGGGTTTTTTTTGTTCGTGAATTTTGAGTACGAATGACCATGGCGCTTAAGGCCACCATCTACAAAGCCGAACTGCAGATCGCCGACATGGATCGGCACGTCTACGGCGACCACGCGCTGACCATCGCGCGCCACCCCTCCGAGACCGACGAACGCATGATGGTGCGGGTGCTCGCCTATGCGCTGTACGCCCAGGACGGCATAGGCTTCACCAAGGGATTGTTCGATGTCGACGAGCCCGAAGTGTGGGTGAAGAACCTGGCCGGCGAGATCACGTTGTGGATCGACCTCGGCCAGCCCGACGACGCGCGCATCCGCCGCGCCTGCAGCCGCGCCGACCAGGTCGTGGTGCTGTGCTACAGCAGCAGTTGCGACGTGTGGTGGAAGCAGATCGCGAGCAAGCTCACGCGCTTTGACAACCTGACCGTGCTGCAGATGCCTGCCGACACCAGCCAGGCGCTGGCCGCGCTGGCGGCGCGCAGCATGCGCCTGCAATGCATGGTGCAGGACGGCGAGATCTGGATGAATACGGACACGCAGAGCGTGCCCGTAAAGTTGACGCCCCTTCAATCCGCTGCGTGAGCGTGGTTGTTGCCGACTTGTCGGCTTTGCAAACACGGCCTCCCCCTGGCGGGTGTAGCCCTCATTTGGCCGGCGGACAGTTCTTGATGCAGACCGTTTCGCTCACCCGTTGACCGCCGCAGCCGACGAAACAGGCGTCATAGGCGGGCAGGCAGCCGCAATCGTCCTGGCAATCCGATTTCAGCAACTGAGCACGCACGCCCTCGCGCGTCGGCATCAGCGGTTCGCGGTAAGGCGGCGGGTAATAAGGCCCCGGCCACGGATCCCACCAGTACGGCTGGAAGGGGTAGCGGTTCAGCCATTCGAAGCGCATCTGCATTTCATAGTGGCGCAGGTCCGCCGCGTATTGCTTCAACTCGAGTTCATATCGCTTCAGCGCTTCGGCATAGCGCGCTTCCACCTGCGGCTCGATGGCTTTCGCACAGGCCTGGTAGCGGGTCTGGCACTCGGCCTGGCAGGCGGTTCGCCGGGCGTCGCAGCCCTGCACGCAGGCGCGTCCCTGCGCATCGGCCGGCGGGATCAGGCGCACGGTCGTCTGGTACTGCGGCGTGGCGCAGCCTGCCATCACGGCGAGCAGGGACAGCGCGGCGAAGAAGCGGGGCAGGACGGGAAGACGCATCGGGGCAATCCGGACAAACGACACCTGTCCGAAGCATAGGCTGTTTTGCGGATTACGGCGGGGTCAGAAAGCGTTCTTCGAGCTCCTGCAGATTGAGTTCCTGCAGGATCTGCTGCAGGCGTTCGCGCGCGTTGCGGCGCGGCGTGTCGGTGCGGGTGGCGACGATCAGCTCGTTCTTCAGCGAATGCTCCCAGCCGACCAGTTCGGTGACGGTGACCTGGTAACCGTGCGATTCCAGCTGCAGGCAGCGCAGCACGTTGGTGAGCTGGCTGCCCATTTCGCGCGTGTGTATGGGT
>DONB01000134.1 GCA_003510325.1 Thiobacillus sp.
TTGGCGACGATGTCGTAGACGCGCTCGGGCAGTGCGTGCAGCAGCGACACGTCGAACAGTCCGGACGCGATGCCGATGCCGGCGAACAAGAGGCCGTTGGCGGCGAGCGCGAATGCGACCGGATAGCCCAGCAGCAGAAAGGCCACCAGGCCTGCGAACATCAGCGGCGCCAGTACCTCGACGTCCATCAGACCTCTTCCTCGGGCGCTTCGTGCGGCAGCACCAGGTGGCCGCTCAGCACGCCGATCCGCTTGATCACTTCAGCCACGCCCTGCAGGGCCAGGAGAGCAAAGCCCACTGGCAGCAGCAGCTTGACCGGCCAGCGCAGCAGGCCGCCGGCGTCGGGCGACATTTCGTGCGTGAGCCAGGCCTCATGAAACATCGGCCAGGCGAGCCAGGCCAGCAGCACGGCCATCGGCAGCAGGAACAGCAAGCCGCCGGCGAGGTCGATCCATGCCTGCCCGCGTGGCCCCAACCGGTTGTAAAGGATGTCGATGCGCACATGGCCGTTGTGCTTGAGCGTATAGCCCGCGCCCAGCAGGAACATCGCGCCGAACAGATACCACTGGATTTCCAGCCAGGCGTTGGAGCTTTCGCCGAGCAGGTAACGGATGAGCGCGTTGCCCGCGGAGATCAGCGTGGCGATCAGCACCAGCCAGATGGCGATGCGGCCGATGCGTTCGGTCAGCGCGTCGATCAGGCGGGCCAATGCAAGCAGGAATTTCAAAGCGCGCCCGCCTCGCGCAGGAATTCGGCCAGTCGTTCGGCGACCACGCGGTAGCCGGCGGCGTTGGCGTGGATGGGGTCGGCCTTGAGGCGGTTGTTNNCTTCGGCGACGCGCTGATAGAAATCCGGCGCGCCGCCGAACAGTTTGGGTTCGGGCACGGCGATCAGCATGACTTCGGCGCCGCTGGCACGGATGGACTGCACCAGCAGTCGAAGATTGTTTTCGGTGGCCGCGTTGGACTGCTTCCTCAGCATGTCGTTGCCGCCAAGGCACAGCAGCACCAGACGCGGCTGGTGTTCGGCCAGCACCGCGGGCAGGCGCTGCAGTGCTGAGGCCGTGGTGTCGCCAGGCACACCGGCGTTGATCACGGTGCGCCCGGTGAGCGACGCCAGCACGGCGGGATAGGCGGTATCGCTACTCGCGCCGGTGCCGTGGGTGAGGCTGTCGCCGAAGGCGACGATGACGTCGTGGGAGTTGAGCTTCGGCAGCGTCGGCGCGCGGTCGCACGCGGCAAGCAGGAGAACGGCAGCGAGCGCAACGAAATGACGATGCGCTGCCCGCATTCAGTTGCCTGCCACGGTCATCTTGTCGATCAGGATCGAACCGACCTGCTTGGAGCCGCGCCGCTCGATGTCGCGGCCGATGGCGACGATGCCCTTGAACATCTCGGCGAGATTGCCGGCGATGGTGATTTCCTCGACCGGGAACTGGATCTCGCCGTTTTCCACCCAGAAGCCGGCGGCGCCGCGCGAGTAATCGCCCGTGACCATGTTGGCGCCGTGGCCGAGCAGTTCGGTGACCAGCAGCCCGGTTCCCATCTGCTTCAGCAGACCGTCGAGGTCGTGCTCGCCGGGGGTGACGATGAGGTTGTGGNNGGTTGTGGCTGCCGCCGGCATTGCCGGTGGTTTTCATGCCGAGCTTCTTCGCCGAATAGGTTGACAGGAAATAGCCCTGCAGCACGCCGTCCTTGACGATGTCGCGGTCGAGACAGGCGACGCCTTCGCTGTCGAACGGCGCGCTGCCGAGACCGCCGGGAATCAGCGGCTGCTCGCGGATGGTCACCAGCGGGGCGAACACCTGCTTGCCCAGGCTGTCGAGCAGGAAGGACGACTTGCGATACAGGCTGCCGCCGGAGACCGCGGCGACGAAGTTGCCGATCAGGCCGGTGGCGATCTGCGCCTCGAACAGAACCGGGCAGGTGCGGGTGTCGAGCTTGCGGCCGTTCAAGCGGCGCACGGTGCGGGTGCCGGCGATGCGACCGACGGTTTCGGCGGAGTCCAGGTCGTTGGCATTGCGCGCGCTGGTGTACCAGTAGTCGCGCTGCATGCCGCCCTTGTCCTCGCCGATCACCGCGACCGACATGCCGTGGCGCGAGCCGGCGTAGCCGTTGCAGAAGCCGAGGCTGTTGGCGTAGATGAACTGCGAGGTATGGAGGCTGACGCCGGCGCCTTCGGAGTTGGTCAGCCGTTTGTCGACTGCCAGCGCCGCAGCTTCGCAGGCCTTGGCGCGTTCGGCCGCCTCTTCGACGCTCAGGTTCCAGGGATGGTAGAGGTCGAGGTCGGGCACGTCCTTCGCCAGCCGGTCGGCGTCGGGCAGGCCGGCCGCCTCGTCCTCGGCGGTATAACGCGCGATGGTCAGCGCCTTCTCCACCGCGCTTTTCAGCGCCGCTTCCGACAGGTCCGAGGTCGAGGCATGGCCGCGCCGCTGGCCGATGTAGACGGTGACGCCGGCGCCCTTGTCCTTGTTGTATTCGATGGTCTCGATTTCGCCCTGGCGCACGCTGACGCTCTGGCCGACGCCTTCGGAGATTTCGGTATCGGCGGCGGTGGCGCCCTGTTTGGCAGCGTGCTCGATGACGATCCTGGACAGGGCCATGAGCTGGTCGCGGGTATAGCTGAATTGGGAGCGGGACATGTCGGCTTACGAAAGGAAAGTGGAGTGCGGTACGGTTGTGGGCAGCACGTTTTATCCGGGCAGAAACTACAATGACGATAATAACAGCAACCGAAAGCCCTACCGTGCGCCTGATCGACCCTGATGCCGAGCTGGAATTCGACCCCGACGAGGTCTATGACGGCCCCAGCAAGAGCCACAAGAAACGTGAAGTCGAAGCCCTGCAAGCGCTGGGCGAGGAGCTGGTCAAGCTGCCCGACGCGCAGTTCAAGCGCATCGACCTGCCGGAAGAACTGCGTGCGGCGGTCGCGGCCTGCCGCAAGATCACCCAGAACAGCGCGCTGCGCCGGCAGCGGCAATACATCGGCAAGCTGATGCGCAGCGTCGACCCGGTACCGATCCAGGCGCAGCTCGACATCTTCAACGGCGTATCCGCGGCGGAAAATGCCAAACTGCACCAGGCCGAGAAATGGCGCGAGAAACTCATCGCCGACAACGAGGCGCTGACGCTGTTTCTCAACAGCCACCCCGATACCGATGCCACGCATCTGCGGCAGCTGATCCGCAATGCGCGAGACGAGGCGGCGCGCAACAAGCCGCCCAAGGCCTTCCGCGAGATATTCCGGGTGATACGCGAGGCCATGCAAGAAAAATAAACAGGGAGGCAGCATGTGGGGACGCGTTGTCAAAATTGCACTGAGCCTGCCGTTCCTGATCGTCGCCGGCCTGTTCGGCCTCTATCTGGTGTTCGGCTTCTTTCTGGTCAACCCGCTGGCGCAGAAGCTGCTGCCCTGGATCGGCGAGAACACGCTCGCCAGCCGTTTGAGCGCCGAGCAGGTCAGGTTCAATCCCCTCACGCTGGAAGCCACGGTCGACGGCCTCAAGCTGGCCGAGAAAAGCGGCGCGCCGCTGGCAAGTTTCGGGCGGCTCTACGTCAACCTCGATACCACCGGGCTGTTCCGCTGGGCCTGGCGCATCCGCGACATCCAGCTCGATCAGCCGCACGCCAACCTTGAGGTTCGGCGTGGCGGAAAGCTCAACTGGGCCGAATTGATCGCCAAGCTGAATGAAGACAAGAAGCCGCCGTCCGACACCCTCGCGCGGGTGCTGATCGATCACATCAAAATCGACAGGGGCCACGTCACCTATGTCGACGCCAACCGCCCGGGCAAGCCGTTCACTGCCGTGCTGGAACCGCTCGGAATCGAACTCGACGGCCTCTCGACCCTGCCCGAGGACCGCGGCGACTATCTGATCGCGGCCAAGCTGCCGGAGCAGGGCGGTACGCTCAAATGGAAGGGCGATGTCGGGCTGAATCCTGTCGCCTCGAGAGGAGAGGTCGGGCTGGAGGGGGTGCGGCTGACCAATCTGCTGCGGGTGATCAAGAGCCCGCGCAACTTCGAATTGCCGTCCGGCACCCTCGCCGCAGGGCTGCGCTACCGCTTTGCCATGGTGCAGGATAAAACCGGCGAGGATGATGTGCCCTGGCTGCAGGTCAACGGCGCCAATCTCATTGTGCAGAACCTGGCGCTGGCGCCGCGCGGCGGCGGGGAACCGGTGCTGCAGCTCACCGAGGCGCGCGTCAACGATGCGAAGCTCGATCTCGCCACGCGGCGGGTCGACGTGGCGGGCGTGAGCCTGATCGGCGGCAAGTTCGCGGCGACGCGCGACGTCAAGGGCATGCTGGACTGGCAAACGCTGTTTGCTGTTACGGAAAGTTCGGCGGCGCCCAAACCGGCGGCAGCCGAAGCCGCCGCGCCCGTTGCCCCGTGGAAAATCGGTGTACGCGAAATCAAGCTGGCCGAGTGGGGGGCGCGTTTCACCGATCAGGGCTATGCCACACCGCTTGGCCTCGTGGCAGAGGGCTTCGGGCTGACCGCGGCGCTGACCGGTGAAGTGGGCGCGACCACCGTCATCGACGTCGGCCCGGTGAACGCGGCGCTGGGCCCGCTCCGGGTGCTGTCGGGGTCGCAGCAGGTGGCGGAGCTGCGGCACGCGGCGCTGGTCAACGCGGGAATGAGACTGGCGGAAAACCGGCTCGACATCGAGGCGGTGGAACTGAATGACGCAAAAACCACCATCACGCTGGACAAGAAAAGAAACCTAAACTGGGCCGACATCCTGCAAAAGGCGCCCGGCGCGCCTGCCGCCGCTCCTGTCAGGGAAGACCCGGCACCGGCTTCGCCGCTGGACGTTCAGCTCGCGCGCCTCAGCCTCAACGGCTTCGAAGTCGACATCGTAGACCAGTTTCCGCCCAAGCCGGTCAGGGTCCATGTCGCCAAGGGCTTCGTCACGCTGAAGGACCTGAGCCTGGACCTCGACAAGGCGGTGCCGCTGGAAGCCGGTTTTGCGCTCAGGCAGGGTGGGCGTCTCGATGCCGGCGGCACGGTCATCCCGGGCAAGGCGTCGGGCAGGCTCGATCTCAAGCTGGTGGGCCTGTCGCTGAAACCGTTTGCGTCCTACGTCAACCAGTTTGCCCGGCTCAACCTGCATTCGGGCACGGCGTCGACGCGCGGCAGGCTGACGTTCGAGCAAGCGAAATCCGGGATGAAGCTGGGTTTCAACGGCGGATTCGCGATCGACGATCTGGCCATCACCGAGGAGGAAACCGAGGAGGCCTTCCTCGGCTGGAAGAAGCTGTCGTCCAGTAGTCTGGCGCTCCGGCTCGGTCCCAATCGCCTGCGCATGAACGAACTGGTTGCGCTGAATCCCTTCGGCAAGGTCATCATATTCGAAGACAAGACGATCAACCTGCAGCGCGTGCTGCGCACGTCGGATGCGCCGGCCGCCAGGAACGCGTCCAGGCCGCAGTCCAAAGTCGAACCCGGGCCGGCCGCTCAGCCCGCCGCCTTCCCGGTGGCCATCGAACGCGTGCGCATCGTCGGCGCCAATGCGGAATTCGCCGACCTCTCGCTGACGCCGCAGTTCGGCACCCGCATGCACGACCTCGGCGGCGTGATCACCGGGCTTTCCACGGACCCGGCGACGACCGCCCAGGTGGAGCTCGACGGCAAGGTCGACGATTACGGCTCGGCGCGNNGATCCAGCCGTTCCGCGCGACCGAGTTCACCGACCTCAAGCTGACTTTCCGCAACCTGGAAATGACCAACCTGACGCCGTATTCGGGCAAGTTCGCCGGGCGCAGGATCGACTCCGGCAGGCTGTCGGTCGATCTCGAATACAAGATCAAGGATCGTCAGCTGGCGGGCGAGAACAAGTTCATCGTCAACAAGCTGAGGCTCGGCGAGCGCGTCGACAGTCCCGATGCGATGAAGCTGCCTCTCGACCTCGCGATCGCGCTGCTGGAAGACAGCAACGGCATCATCGATCTTGATCTGCCGGTATCCGGCAGCCTTGACGATCCGCAGTTCAGCTATGGCAAGATCATCTGGAAAGCTATCGTCAACGTACTGACCAAGCTGGTCACCGCGCCCTTCCGCGCGCTGGGCAAGCTGCTCGGCGTGAGTTCGGAAAAGCTCGAGTCGGTCGACTTCGACCCGGGCAGCAGCGCGCTGCTGCCGCCCGAACAGGAGAAGCTCAAAGCCGTGGCCGAGGCGCTGGCCAAGCGGCCTGCGCTGACCCTGACCCTGGAGCCTGGCTACGCCCCCGAGGCGGACCGGCGCGCCCTGCAGGAACTCGCGATGCGTCGCGAAGCGGTTGCCGTCGTCGGCATCAAGCTCGCCGCTGGCGAAGCGCCTGGCCCGGTGGACGTCAACAACTACAAGATCCAGACCTGGCTCGAAGACAGCTATGCCGAACGCGCCGGCAAGGAGGACTACAAGAAGCTGCGCGAAAGCTTCCGGGACAAGGACGCGGGTGCCGCCGCGCGCGTGCTGGATAGCCAGCTGATCGAGCGCCTCGGCCGCCGCTTCAAGGCCCGCGACGAAGGCCCTGCTTCGGCTTTCCATGCCGAATTGCTGGAGCGTCTCACCCAGCAGACGAAAATCGAGGACGCCGCCCTCGTCAGGCTCGCCGAGGCGCGCGGCCAGGCCATGCGCGAAGAACTGGTCAGGCAGGGACTCGACAGCGCACGCGTCAGCCTCGCCGCACCCGCGGAGCAGGCGGCACGGGACAAACTCGCCCCCAGCAAAATGAGTCTGGGTGCGGGCAAAAGACCTGCGGCCGGATCTGTGCCAACGGGCGCTCCTGAGGCAGTCACGCCTTGAGGCGGTTCAAGCCGGGCGGCGGGATGTCGTTAAGTGGGGATCTCTGACTTCACCGCGCCATCATGACGTTTCGCCGATTTCGCATACTGATCCTGCTCGGCGTGCTGATTGCCGCAGTTGGCCTGACCTGGCTGGAGCAGTCGCTGGTGCGCAGCTGGCGCGGTCCGCTGGACGTGGCGGTGATCCCGATCAACGGCGACGGTTCGCCCGAAGCGGCGGAAATGATCCGTACGCTGAAGGCAGGCGATTTCGACGATATCAATGCCTTCCTCGAACGCGAGTCGGCGCGTTATGGCGCGCGCTTGTTGCCCGCCATGCAGATTACCCTGCTGCCGGCGCTGGATACATTGCCGCCCGCCCCGCCGCGCGACGGCAGCGTGCTGAAAACCATGCTCTGGAGCCTGCAACTGCGCTGGTGGGTCTATCGGCAATCGGGGGCGCTCCTGCCGCAGCTTGGCACGATCAAGCTGTTCGTGCTGTATCACGCGCAGCAGGATGGCGTGGCGCTGGAGCATTCGCTAGGTCTGCAGAAAGGCCTGATCGGGGTGGTGCATGCCTATGCCGACCCCCGGCAGATGCGCCAGAACAATATCGTCATCGCGCACGAACTGCTGCATACGCTGGGTGCGACGGACAAATACGAAGCGGGGGGTCGTCCTGTCTATCCGCAGGGCTATGCCGAACCCGAACTGCCGGAGCACCTGCCGCGTCGCGAGGCCGAAATCATGGCCGGCCGGCTGGTCGATTCCGCCGGCCGGGTGGTGATGCCGCCGGGCCTGGAGCAGTGCGTGATCGGCGCGCCGACTGCCCACGAGATCAATTTCGATGAAGGATTCAGGCTGCGTTTCTCTACGTCACGCTGAGCCCGAGCGTCGCTGCTTAAGGCGCGCAAGGCCGAAGTGGACGAAGGCGAGCGCGGCGATCACCGGCCCCAGCAGATTGAGCAGCGGGACGAACTGCAGCAACCCGGTCAGGATCCCCAGCCCCCACCAGCCGCCGCGTTCCTGCCTGAACAGGGCGGTCATCTCGTCGGCACTGGCGTGTTCGGCGATGGCGTCGTAGCGGAACAGGCGCTGGTTCAGATACGCGGCGGCAACGAAAGGCACGATCACGCCGATGCCGATCAGCCACAACGGCAGGGTGACCAGCCACAGGGCAATGAACAGGCTGATTGCGACGACAGCGTTCCACACGCTGCCGACCAGGCCGCCGCCGTTTTCGCGAACGAGCGCGGGGTAGTCGCGCTCGGCCACCAGGTGGATCAGCGCAGGCATGCCGAACAGCGCGGTGATGACGAGCGCGGTCAGCATCACCAGCGGCACGAACAGCATCAGGTGCAGCAGCGCCTGGATGCCGTTGGCGATCCATTTCGGCTCGAGGTCGGCCAGCCAGACCTGGATGCCGATGGCGTCGAGCCCCTGTTCAATCCAGCCGGAGAAGGTGCCCCAGAACGTCACGCCGAGCACCAGCCACAGCAGCAGGGCGGTCAGCATCGGCCACACCACCACCCACAGCACCCGCAGGCTGAACAGGTCGCGCAGCGCGCGAGCGAGCGCATCGAGCACCGCAGTCATGTACGGATTCTCAGCGCGGACTTGGGGCGGAATACGGCGATCGTATCCGGGCGCGTCTCGAGGTACGGTCCGCCGATCAGGTCGATGCAGTAGGGCACCGCGGCGAAGATGTCGTCGAGCGTTTCCTTGATCGCCTTCGGCTGGCCCGGCAGGTTGAGGATCAGGCTGGCGCCGCGCGTGACGCCGACCTGGCGCGACAGGATGGCGGTCGGCACGTACTTCAGCGACACTGCGCGCATCGCCTCGCCGAAGCCGGGCAGCACCTTGTGCGCCACCGCCAGCGTCGCCTCGGGCGTCACGTCGCGCGGTGCCGGCCCGGTGCCGCCAGTGGTAAGGATGAGCGAGCACTGCTCGGCGTCGGCGAGTTCGATCAGTGTCGCCTCGATCAGTGCCTGTTCGTCGGGAATCAGGCGGGTGACGAAGTCCGCCGGGTTGGCCAGCACGTCGCCGAACCAGGCCTCCAGCGCGGGCAGTCCCTGGTCTTCATAGATGCCGCTGCTGGCGCGGTCGCTGATGGAAACCAGGCCGATGCGGACGGAGTCGTAAGTCATGGGCATAAAAGAGGATTGCACGAATGCCCGAATTTATCAGAATGAGGACATCTCATTGAAGGAGGACAGGATGAAGCTGATCAAGATGCTGCTGGCGGCAGGCTGTATGTGGGCGGGGGCGGTGCTGGCCGATCCGCCGAAAGGCTATCCGTTCGTCAGCTATGATGCCGGCCTCAAGGCTGCGCATGCGAGCGGCAAACCGATCTTTCTGTACTTCGGCCGCTATGGCTGCGCCTGGTGCGACCACACCAACAAGAAGACCTTTTCCGATGCGGCGCTGAAGAAGCTGTACACGCAGAACTACGAGCTGGTGTACGTCGATGCCGAATCGGGCAAGCGGCTGACCCTGCCATCCGGCGAGCGCATCACCGAAGCCGAACTGGGGGTGCGGCTGCAGGCCTTCGCCACCCCGCTGTTCGTGTATCTGACGCCGCAGGGCGACAAGATCGTGCAGATCCCGGGTTTCAAGACGGTGCAGGATTTCCGCGATTACGACCGCTACGTGCGCGGCGGGCATTACAAGCAGAAGACCCTGCTCGAGTTCCTGGGCAGCAAATCGTGAGGGCGGCCGCGCTGCTGCTGGTCGTGCTGGCGTGGCCGGCTCAGGCCGCGTGGGAGTGGAGCGCACCGCTCACCGTCAATTCGGTTCAGGGCGCAGCGATCTACCCGCACATCGAATCGGCCAATCGCCAGGGCGTCGCGGTGTCGGGCGATACCGTGGGCGTGGTGTGGGAGGACAACCGCGACGGCAGCCCGCAGTGCTATCTGGCGATGAAGCCGGCAGCTGCGGCCGCATTTCAGCCGGAAATCCGGCTGAGCCGGGCCGACTGCTTCGAGCCTGTAGTGCTGGCGCTGGGCGATGGCCGCTTTGTGGCGGCATGGGAAGAAGCTGGCACCGTGCATGCGCGCGTGCTGCCCGGCGGCCCGGCGCTGCAGCTGACCAAGGCCGAGGCGGCGCAGGTGACGCTGGCCATGCGCGGAGACGCGCTCTACGCGGCGTGGGCCGAACAGGCGGGGCGATTCCGCCGCATCGTCGTCGCCCGGCTGGCGCTGAAGGCGGATGCGCTCGGCGTGAAGGCCGCGCACCCGGTGGAGGCGCGTGCGCCCTCCGATGAGCAGGGTTGGCCTGCGCTGGCGGTGGCCGGCGACGGCAGCGTGAGCGTGGCGTGGGAGGATCGCCGCAGTCGCCATACCGTGCCGATGGTGAGCCACAGCCGCGATGGGGAAAGGTTTGCGCCGCCCGTACGGCTGACCGACATCAAGAGCGGCAGCGCACCGGGAGGACTGGGTGCCGGCACCGGCGCGTNNTACGGTATGGCTCGACAAGCGCGATTTCCTGTCCGGCTATGACGTCTTTGCCGCGTTCGATGCCGGCGCGCGTCGCTTCGGCAAGAACGTGCGCGTGCAGGACAACTTCGGCGACAACATGGCGCAATGGCATGCGCTGGTCGTGGGCGATGGCGGCGGGCGTTTGGTGGCGTTGTGGGACGACGCCCGCGACGGGACGCCCGACGTGTGGCTGTCCGACTGGGACGGCGAGGCCTTCGGCGACGATGTGGCCGTTCCTGCGGCGCATGGTCCGGGCGCGCAGTCGGACCCCGTGGCCACGCTGGATGCCGCCGGCTTTCTGCACGTGGTATGGCTCGATCGCGATGAAACGACAGGCACGCGTGTCCGCTACGCGCGCGCCTCGCCGCGTTGAAAGCCTTCCTCCACGACGAACACGAAAGCCCCGAAGCGACTTCGCATGGTCAGCGCAGGGGGAAGCCGTTCTTCGTGCTGTTTCGTGGATAAAGGGTTCGGCTAGATCCAGCCGCGCCGCTTCAACCGCCGGTACAGCACCAGCACCGCGGCGCCGGTTGCCAGCAATAGCGCCGGGTAGGCCCACGTCCATTTCAGTTCCGGCATGAATTCGAAGTTCATCCCGTAGAGGCTGAATACCACCGTGGGCAGTGCCAGCAGCGCGCCCCAGCCGGCCAGTTTCTGCACCGATTCGTTCTGCTTCAGCGACAGCGAGGCGAGATGGAACTGCATCGCATCCGAGGTCGACATCCGCAGGCGATCGATGGCCGCCGACACACGCACCGCATGGTCGTGGATGTCGCGGTAGTACGCCCTGAGTTCCTTGGGGGTCAGCGCGGGATGCAGGCGGATCAGGTCCTGGGTGATGTCCTGCATCGGTTCGGCGACATCGCGCAACAGGGTCAGGTCGCGTTTCATTTCGTATAGCCGCTCCAGTATGGCGCGCCCTGACCGCTCTCCGCTCATCAGCTGGCTTTCGAGAGACTGGAAGCGGTCCTGCATGTTTTCGATCACCGGCCTGAACTGGTCGACGATGAGGTCGAGCACCAGATACAGCGCATAGGGCGTGGCTGCCTGGATGCCGCTGGGGCGGCGCTGAAGTCGGTCGACCACCCGTTGGTAGCCTGCGCCGTTGTCGTGGCGGATGGCGATGACGTAATTGCTGCCGACAAACAGGTGCGTCTCGCCGAGTTCCATGCGCGACTCCCACAGCTGCACTGTGCGCGTGGCAATGAAAACGTGTTTGTCGTATTCCTCGAGCTTGGGACGCTGATGGGTGGAGATGGCGTCTTCCAGCGCCAGTGCATGCAGACCCAGTTCGTCGCCCAGACGCGTGATGGTGCGGGTATCGGGGGATTTCAGTTCGACCCAGACGAAGCGATCGGGCTGGCCGACGTGGTCGCTGATGTCTTCGAATGCAATCGCCCGGAAGGTGGCGTCTTGGAAGAGCAGGCAGTCGATGATGGCACCTGGCAGCAATGTTAATGTGAAGCTGAATTCTAGCCCGTAATGCGAAACGTCTGCCGGCATGCCGATCCGCGCATGCCCGGGTACCCGTGAACAGGGAGAAGCGGGCTCGGACGCTTGGGAAATTGCGGGACGTCACGGTACACTCCCGGCATAAAAACAATGGCTCCCCCCATAACAAATACGCTACGTGGAGACAACATGAGGAGAATATGGATGTGCCTGGCCTTGATGCTGGGCACAGCGGTTCAGGCTGCGCCAACCGCCCCCTACGCCTTTGGCGTGCTTAACCACCGCAGTCTGCAGGCGACCGCCGCTTACTGGAATCCCATTCTGAATTATGTGTCGGCGCGTTCCGGGGTGCCGCTGGAACTGCATATCGGGCGCACGGCCAACGACACCACCGACCGCGTGGTGGCCGGCCAGTTGGATTTCGCCTACACCAACCATCTGTTTACGCCGAAGCGCGATCAGCTGGGCTGGCGTGTTCTGGCCCGGCAGGATTCGCAGGGCATACGCGGGCAGCTGGTGGTGCTCGACAGCTCGCCGGTCAGAACGCTGTCGGAGCTGGCCGGCCAGCCTNNTCCCTACGCCTTCGTGGGCTATTACGTGCCGATGGACATGCTGTTGCGTGCCGGCGTCAAGGTGACGCCGCTGTTCTCCGGCAATCAGGAGGCGGCGATGGGTCAGCTCATGTCGGGCCAGGTGGTCGCGGCCGGGGTGAATCATCAGGTAATGGCCGATTTCGCCCAGCGGCGTCAGTTGGAATATCGGGTGCTGGCCGAGTCGGAACCCTACTTCGACCTCGCGGTGATGGCGTCGCCGCGGATCGGTGCGGCAGAAGGGTACAAGGTCCGGAAGGCTTTCATCGGCATGGCGAGCGACCCGGAGGGGCGGCGCGTGCTGCAACTAGCCGCCCGGTCGCTGGGCTTGCCCAAGGCGCGCGGCTTCGTTGCGGCAGATGACCGCGACTACGCCAATTACCGGGCATTCTTCAGACAGACCCAGGTACCGCTGAATGAGTGAAGTGCAGGTCGTACGCGGTTCGCGCTTCAGCCTGCAGGCCCGCATTCTGGGGGCGATATTCGTGCTGGTGCTGGCAATGTATCTGGCGACGCTGGCGGTGCTGGGCCTGCCGCTCAAGGAGCGTGCGCAGCAGAATCTGGATATTGGCGCCGAGCGCGAGCTGAGCGCGATGATGGCGGCGATACAGGACCATGTGCTGCTGCGGGACTATCCCGCCATCGAGCAGGCGATCGAAGCGCATGCCCGGGCCCCGCATATCCTCAGTGCGCATTTCGTGTCGCCGAAGATTGCGTTCGGGACGCGTACGCCGCCTGAGCCGCAGGCCTATCCGGCCTGGTTTTCCGCCATCCTGGGGGTGCACGCCTCGCAGGCGAGCGCGGAAATGGTGGTGGGGGGCGCATCCTATGGCAGGGCGTCGATCTCGCTCGACGCCGGGCCGTCGATTCAGGGGCTATGGGTGCTGGCGCTGCGCTTCACCCTGCTGGCGATCGGCAGCCTGGTGGGGGTGATGCTGTTGCTGCGCTGGAATCTCCAGGCCAACCTGCGCGGCCTATATGCCTTGCGTTCGACCGCACGCGCCATCGAAAGCGGGGATTTCGGCGCGCGCGTTAGTCTGTCCTATGGATCTCCGCCCGAGGTGCGCGAAACCAAGCTGGCGTTCAATCACATGGCCGACCATATCGGCCGGCTGGTGACGGCGCTGGAACGCAAGCACGCCGACTTGCTGGTGGAAAAGGAGCGCTTGCGGGTGACCATCGAATCCATCGGCGACGCGGTGGTGGTCACCGATGCGGAGGGCCTGATCGAGTTCCTCAATCCCAAGGCGGAGGAACTGGCCGGCATCCGCAGTGCTGAAGCGCAAGGTCGACGGGTGTCCGACGTGCTGCCGTTGGTCAACGATCAAAGCGGTGCATCCGTCGCCAGCCCGCTCGAACTCGCGCTGCAGCGCAATGCCGTGGTCGGACTGGACAGCCATACGGTGATCCGTCGCAAGGATGGCGCAACAATCGCGATCAGCGATACGGCTGCGCCGATCCGCTCCAGCGACGTANNGGTGCTGGTGTTTCAGGACGAGAGCGAGCGGCGCAGCCTGATGCAGCGACTGGCCTGGCAGGCGGAGCGCGACCACCTCACCGGCTTGTGGAATCGCCGCGCCATGGAAGAGCGGCTGACTGCCGCGCTGCATGACGTGAAGCAGCAGGCGCGGCACTTCATTTTCTGCTACATCGACCTCGATCGGTTCAAGCTGGTCAACGATACCTGCGGACATCGTGCGGGCGACGCGTTGCTGCAGCGCCTGGCGGCGCTGATGACGCGTCGTGCCGAGGCCGAAAACCATTGTTTGGCCCGGCTGGGAGGCGACGAGTTCGGCTTGCTTTTCATCGATACTGCCTTGCCGGAAGCGCTCGATCACATTCAGGCCTTGCGTGACGAAATCGGCCGCTTCCGCTTCGAGTGGGACGCCAAGGTGTTTCGGCTGGGCGTGAGCTTCGGCGTGACCGAACTGCACAGCGGCATCAGCGACATCGGCGAGATTCTGGCGCAGGCCGATACGGCCTGCTATCACGCCAAATCGCTCGGCGGAAGCGCCATTCAGGTGTACGAGAAAAGCCATCCCGCGCTGCGGAAAATCAATGACGAAATGCAGTGGGTGGGCGACATCACCAAGGCATTCGAGGCGCACCGGTTTGTTTTGTATCGCCAGCAGAAAGTGCCATTGTCGAAAAAAGAGAGTGCGCCACTGCAGTACGAAATCCTGCTGCGCCTGCGTGGCGAGGATGACGCGATCATCTCGCCGGGCGAGTTTCTGCCGGCGGCCGAGCGGTATGGCCTGGCGCCGAGTTTCGATCGCTGGGTGATCCGCAATTTCTTCGCCTACCTCGACACCCATCCGGAGGACGTGGCCAGTTATGCGCTGAACCTGTCGGGGCGCAGCCTCAGCGACCCGGGCACGGCAGAGTTCATCCTCGATGAAATCGGTCAGTACAACTTCGATCCCGCGCGGATCAGCTTCGAGGTCACCGAAACTGCCGCCATCGACAGCCTGGATGCCTGCGAGCATCTGATCCTGACACTGAGATCGCGCGGCATCCAGTTCGCGCTGGACGACTTCGGCAAGGGGCAGTCATCGTTCGGCTACCTGAAACGTCTGCCGGTTGCTTACCTCAAGATCGACGGCGACTTCGTGCGGGGCATGAACCTCGACCGCGAGAAGCTCGCTATCGTCAAGGCCATGCATACGCTGGGACATGAACTGGGCAAGCTGACCATCGCCGAACAGGTCGAAACCGAAGCCGAGCTGGACTGCCTGAAAGACATGGGCGTGGATTTCGTGCAGGGCTACCTGCTGCACCGGCCGGCGCCTTTGCCGGTAGACTGAGCTTCATCCGCGGCCAGACGGCGGCCGGCGGTTCAGAACGGCAGCGTGAGTTCAGGTGCGGCCTGGTGAATCACGCGGCGGAAATCGGCCTGGATCCTTTCCAGCGCCTCGGCGTTGTCGGCCTCGAAGCGCAGCACGATCACCGGTGTGGTGTTGGACGGGCGCGCCAGGCCGAAGCCGTCGGCGTATTCGACGCGCAGGCCGTCGAGCGTGATGACTTCCTGGGAAGCGGGGAAATGCGCGGTTTTCTGCAGCGTGTCCATCAGCGCGTAGTGCGCACCTTCGGCCATCTTGATGTTGAGTTCGGGGGTGTTCACCGAGTCGGGCAGGCCGTGCAGGGTGGCATTGATGTCGGGTTGTTTGGAGAGATATTCGAGCAGCCGTGCGCCGGCGTACAGGCCATCGTCGAATCCGAACCAGCGCTCCTTGAAGAACACGTGGCCGGACATTTCGCCGGCCAGCAGCGCGCCGGTTTCCTTCATCTTGGCCTTGATGAAGCTGTGGCCGGTTTTCCATAGCAGCGGACGGCCGCCGCGGTCACGAATCCACTTGAACAGATTGCGCGTCGACTTGACGTCGAAAATGATCTCGGCGCCCGGATTGCGGCTGAGCACGTCGTCGGCGAACAGCATCAGCTGGCGGTCGGGGAAGATGATGCTGCCGTCCTTGGTGACGACGCCGAGGCGGTCGCCGTCGCCGTCGAAAGCGAGGCCGATTTCGGCATCGCTGGTTTTCAGTGCGGCGATCAGGTCCTGCAGGTTCTTCGGCTGCGAAGGATCGGGGTGGTGGTTGGGGAAGTTGCCGTCGACTTCGCAGAACAGTTCCTCTACCTGACAGCCCATGTCACGATACAGCTTGGGCGCGAAGGCGCCGGGGACGCCGTTTCCGCAGTCGACGATGATCTTCATCGGCCGCGCAAGCTTCACGTCGGCCACGATGCGCGCGAGGTATTCGCCGGCGATGTCGTGCTGGCGGTAGCCGCCGTCGCCGTGCGCGAGGTCGTTGTTGAGCAGTCGCTCGCGCAGCTTCTGGATGGTGTCGCCCGACAGGGTTTCGCCGCCGAGTACCATTTTCAGGCCGTTGTAGTCGGGCGGGTTGTGGCTGCCGAGGACCATCACCGCGCTGTTCGTGTTCAATTGGTAGGCTGCGTAATAGGTCATCGGCGTGGCGACCATGCCGAGGTCGACGACGCCGATGCCGGCCTTGCGGATGCCGCGCGCCAGCGCCGCAGCCATGTCCGGACCGGACAGACGGCCGTCACGGCCGATGCAGATTTCGGTCTGCCCGCGTGCGACAGCTTCGGAACCGATGGCGTGGCCGATGGCCTCGACGATCTCCGGCGTGAAGGTCTTGCCGACGATGCCGCGGATGTCGTAGGCCTTGAAGATTTCCTTGGGGTATTCCACAACGCACTCCCTGATTGGCAATGCGCTGATTCTACCCGTCAGGACGTGGTAGCACTCATTTCACGCCCGCGACGGCAGTGTCGTTCACTGCAAGCGGCTCGCGACAAAGGGATGCGCCCGAATCGGTCCGTCCCTCTGGGTTGCCGCGAGAAAGCGCGTCTGCGGTGTTGCGCCACTTGGCAAGGGATGGCCCTTGCCTGCGCGACGCGCCTTGCATCCATCGCTTTCTCGCGACAACGCGGGTGCGAAATGAGTGCTACCACGTCCTGCTGTCGAAATGCTGTATCAGGCGGCGTGGCAGCCAGTCGAGATTGCCGGGGAAGGGGCCGGATGGAAATGCCACATGGCCGCCGGTTTCGGGCTGTTCGAGGGTGACGGCGGGCGAGACCTGGTCCCGCCCGGGCAGCGCCCATGCAGGCAAAAACGGATCGTTTCTCGCATTGATGACCAGGGTGGGCACGGTAATGGCTTTGAGCAGGGGTTTGGACGATGCCCGCAGCCAGTAGTCGTCCGCATCACGGAATCCATGCAGCCGTGCGGTGACCAGCGTATCGAATTCGCGGAAGGTGGTGGCGGCCGCAATGGCTTTTGCGTCGAGCATTCCCGGAAAAAGCGCCGCCTTGCGCAGGGCTTTTGCTTTCAGGGTGACAAGAAAACGCGCGGTATAGACGCGGCGATTGAAGCCGCGATCGAGCGCGTCCCCGGCCGCGCTCAAATCGAGCGGCGCGGACACGGCCGCAGCGGACGCGACCCGTTCGCGTGCCGTCTCGCCGGCTTCGCCCAGCCATTTCAACAGCGCGTTGCCGCCCAGCGAAACACCGACGGCATACACCGGCGCCACGGCGTGCAGCGACTTGATATGGCGCAGGATGCGTTCGACATCTTCGCTGTCGCCGGCGAAATAGGCGCGCGGCAGCCGGTTGTCCTCGCCCGAGCAGCCGCGGAAATGGGCGACCACGCCATGCCACCCGCGTGCCCGTGCGTGGGCCATGAGATCGCGTGCGTAGTGGCTGTCGGCGCTGCCTTCCAGACCGTGAAACAGCACCACTACAGGCGCACCGTCCCTGCCGTCGACCCAGTCGAAGTCGAGGAAGTCTCCGTCCGGCAATTCCAGCCGTTCGCGCCGGGTGGCAAGCGGCGGCACGTGGATGAACAGGCTGGTGTAGATGGTTTGCAGATGGCCGCCGGGCAGCCAGGCCGGCGCGCGGTAAGGTTCGGCTTCGGTGGCGTGCTTCAACGGCCGTTCAATGCAGCACGACGGGCGGCGTGCGCGAGGGGGGCGTGCCGCCTACGTGGAGCGGCGAGGCGTGGTGCAGCATCATGCGCCAGCCGTCGGCTTCCTTGCGATACACGTTGGTCGCCAGGATCGGCGGGCGCGGCTCGGTTTCCTGGCCGATGACGAGATATTCGCGCACGATGCGGATGACCTGCTCGGGCTCGCGCATTTCATGCACGGTTTCCACCTGCACGCGGAATTGTCCCGCGGCCTCGAACATGCTGTGCCAACCGGCTGCCACCGCAGCGCGCCCGTTCAGCGGCGCGGCCAGCGGATGAATGCAGGCGATGTGATCGGCGTGCGACCAGACCGCCATCATGGCGTCGAGCGAGCGGGCCTCGAAGGCAGCGTAGAACGCCGCTTCGGCGGCTTCTGGGGTGGGGAAAGCGTGTTCTGACATGATTCTCGAATTGCGTGAATACGTCGTGAGGTGGTCGGCCGCGGCAAACAGAACCCTCACTGAAACCCCAGCCCGGTCACGGGCTGGGGTTTCAGTGAGGGGCGCCGCTGGGTCGGCCTTTCAGACGATAGAGCGTGCCGCAATACGGACACAGCGCATCGCCGCGCGATTCGATCGGCAGGTACACGCGCGGATGCGCGTTCCAGTCGGCATGCTGCGGCATCGGGCAGTGCAGGGGCAGGTCGCTTTCGGCGACTTCGATGACGCGCTGGGTGTTGTCGGTCCGCTCGCTCATGCCGGTCTCGCTTTATTTGACCAGCGTGAGCCAGTCGGTATGGGCCGCAGCGCGTCCATGCACGCAGTCGAAATACATCGACTGCAATTTGGCCGTGAGGGGGCCACGCGTGCCGTCGCCAATGGCGCGGTTGTCGAGCTCGCGGATCGGCGTGACTTCGGCGGCGGTGCCGGTGAAGAAGGCTTCGTCGGCGGAATACACTTCGTCGCGGGTGATGCGTTTCTCGATCACCTGCAGGCCGATCTCGGCGGCCAGCTGCACGATGGTGTCGCGGGTGATGCCTTCCAGCGCGCTGGTCAGGTCGGGCGTGTAGAGCTTGCCATTCCTGATGATGAAAACGTTCTCCCCCGAGCCTTCGGCAACGAAGCCGTCGACGTCGAGTAGCAGCGCCTCGTCGTAGCCGTCCATCTCGGCTTCCTTGTGCGCGAGGATCGAGTTCATGTAGTTGCCGTTGGCCTTGGCCTTGCACATGGTGATGTTTACGTGGTGGCGCGAGAACGAACTGGTCTTGACGCGGATGCCGTTGTCCAGCGCTTCCTGCCCGAGGTAGGCGCCCCACGGCCAGGCGGCGACGNNGAGCTTGTTTTCGCGCACCACGGTGCGCTGCGCTTCGGAAATCGTCGCTTTGTCGAACGGCAGTTTCATGCCGAGGATGTGGGCGGATCGGAACAGCCTATCGGTGTGTTCCTGCAGCCGGAAGATCGCCGTGCCCTGTTCGGCCTTGTAAGCGCGCACGCCCTCGAAGACACCCATGCCGTAGTGCAGGGTGTGGGTGAGGACGTGGGTGGTGGCGTCGCGCCAGGGTACGAGCTTGCCGTCGTACCAGATGACGCCATCGCGGTCGGCCATGGACATGGTGAAATTCTCTTAACGTAATGGAAAACGGCAATTTTACCGGAATCCGGGCGC
>DONB01000172.1 GCA_003510325.1 Thiobacillus sp.
CGACAAGCAGTTCGTGCGCGACTGGCTGGAGGCCAGCGGCTGGAACAAGCAGGCGCCGGGGCCGCAACTGCCGGCCGAGATCGTCGCCAGGACCAGTGAAAAGTATCGCGAGGCAATGACGCGGCTGCTGGGGTGAACGCCGCCCGGGCAGCCGTTTACACGCAAACCGCCCGTCGCGCAAACAGTAGGAATGGACCTGTTCCCGGCGTCTGCATGCCGCTACCATTGAGGGTCGATCCGTTAGCATTTCGCCTTGCATCCGGACACGCGGCGCACGCCGCTTTCCCCATTCCAAACACGAGATAGAGTCATGATCTACGAAGATTTCGCAAGCGCCCAATCGTTTTTCCTGTGGTCGACCTTCGTGGTCGCCCTGATCATGGGCGCCGTCGTCAACAAGACCAACTTCTGCACCATGGGCGCGGTGTCCGACTGGGTCAACATGGGCGATACCGGTCGCATGCGCGCCTGGGTGCTGGCCATCGCGGTCGGCGTACTGGGCGTGATGGGCCTCGAGGCAGCCGGCATGGTGAACGTCACGGGCACCTTCCCGCCCTACCGCCAGAACAATCTCGTCTGGCTGGAAAACGTGCTCGGCGGCGTCCTGTTCGGCATCGGCATGACGCTCGCTTCCGGCTGCGGCAACAAGACGCTGATCCGCGTCGGCGGCGGCAACCTCAAGTCGATCATGGTGCTGCTGATCATCGCCCTGATCGCCTATTTCATGATCAACCCCTTCCCAGGCAGCGACAAGACACTGTATTCGACCCTTTTCTATCCGTGGACCAACCCGGCCGCAGTCACACTGACCACTAACCAGGACCTCGGCGCGATGCTGTTCGGCGACAACGCCGCCACCGGACGGATGGTGATGGGGGGTGTCATCGGCGGCCTGCTGCTGATCTGGGCATTCAAGTCGGCCGAATTCCGCGGCAACTTCGACAACATCCTCGGCGGCCTGGTGGTCGGTCTCGCGGTGCTCGCCGCCTGGTACATCACCAGCAACGTCATTGTGAATGCGGATGGCGAAACGATGTCCATGCAAAGCTACGTGCAGAGCTGGGATTTCTACGCGCCCGCTGACGCCGTCCCCCCCGCCGACGTCGCTCCGCTCGCCGCGCAGTCCTTCACCTTCATCAATCCGATGGGCCAAACGCTGGGCTACGTTGCCAACGGCTTCGACCGCACCCTGCTCACCTTCGGCATCATGGCGCTGGCAGGCGTGATCGCCGGCTCGCTGCTGTGGTCGCTGATCTCGCGCAGCTTCCGCATCGAGTGGTTCGCCTCCGGCCGCGACTTCGCCAACCATTTCGTCGGCGCCATCCTGATGGGCTTCGGCGGCGTGCTGGCGATGGGCTGCACCGTCGGTCAGGGCATCACCGGCTTTTCCACGCTGGCGCTCGGCTCCATCCTCACCTTCATCGCCATCGTGCTCGGCAGCGCTGTCACCATGAAAATGCAGTATTACAAGCTGGTGTACGAAGCCGACGCTACCTTCGGCAAGGCCTTCATCACCGCGCTGGTCGACCTCAAGCTTCTGCCCGCCGGCATGCGCAAACTGGAAGCGGTATAGGCCCCGCCCGGCTTGCGGCCAGAAAAAAGCCCCGCTTAAGCGGGGCTTTTTTATTGGGCAGCGCGGCAGGCGGGCCTATTTCAGCGTCGCACTCAGGAAGTCCGCCACCGCGGCCACCATCTCGGCTTCGCGCCCGGTGAAGAAGTGGTCGGCGCGGGCGATCATCACCTGCTTCGAGCCCTTGTCGGCCAGGCTCTGCTTGCGCTTGCCGGCGTTCGCCAGCACCGGCGGCAGATCGTTGTCGCCGTACAGATCCAGAACCGGCAGTTTCAAGACCGCGTAATCGCCGACCGAAATGCCGAGGCTGGCCCACGATTTCACCGCGGGGTCGGGCTTCGCGGCCATGTAGACGAGGCTCATGCGCGAGCCCATGCTGTGGGACACGATGGCGATCTGCCGATAACCCTTGGCCTTCAGGAACGNNGGATCGGCATCTGGATCGACAGGGTGGCGAACCCGCGGTCGGCCAGCTCGGTGCGCAAGGTACCGACCATGCCCCAGTCGGGGTGAATGCCCAGCCCATGCACGACGATCGCCGCCTTGCCGGTGTCCGCCGGGGTGAACAATGTCAGAAACTTGTGATGGCCGCGCGGGGTCTGCAGGTAGACGGGATCGCCCACCACCAGGCCGGGCACCACTTCATCGGCCCATTTCTTCTCGCGCGCGTAATCCGCGACCGGAGCGGCAAAAACAGCCAGGGAAAACAGCGCAATCCACCCGGTGGCCAGACTCAACAGCATGTTTTTCTTCATATTCCGTCTCCTGAGCATTAAAGTAAACCATTCACCCGCCCGATAATTGAGCGAAACCGAACAATAATCGACCGTACAAGGCAGAACAATGACATCCACCCCCTTGCGTGTTGTGCCGCACGGCTTGCCGACCGCCCCGACGCGCGATGCCCGGCCGCGGGGCGGCGCGCGGGTGGTCATCGTCGATGACCGCAGCACTGCGCGCAGCCTGCTCGAAGGACTGGCGCGCACGCTGGAGCCCGGCGTGGTGGTGGACAGCTTCGCCGACCCGCTGGAGGCGCTGGCGCAGATGCAACTCGCCACGCCCGACCTCATCATTACCGATNNCGGCATCGAGTTCACCCGCCGGGTTCGCGCGGAACGCCAGCTAGCGGACGTGCCGCTGATCATCGTCACCGTGGTGGAAGACCGCCAGGTCCGCTATCAGGCGCTGGAAAACGGCGCCACCGACTTCCTGACCCGTCCGATCGACCCGCTGGAATGCCGCGCGCGCTGCCTGAACCTGCTGTCGCTGCGGCGTAGCCAGAAAATGGTGTCCGACCGTGCGCTGTGGCTGGAAGAACAGGTGACTCAGGCTACGCGCGCCGTGCGCACGCGCGAACGCGAGACCCTGATGAAGCTGGCCAAGGCAGGCGAATATCGTGACGAGGAAACCGGCAACCACATCATCCGCATGTCGAAGTACGCCCGTCTGATCGCCGAAGAGCTCAAGCTCACCGCGATGGAATGCGACGAGATCGAGGCCGCGTCGCCGATGCACGACATCGGCAAGATCGGCATTCCCGACCAGATCCTGCTGAAACCCGGGCGCCATACGCCGGAAGAGCAGGAAATCATGCGACGTCATCCTCTGATCGGCCACGAGATTCTCGCCGGAAGCCCCTCGCGCTACCTGCAGATGGGCGCCGTGATCGCACTCGGCCATCACGAAAAATTCGACGGCAGCGGGTATCCGCAAGGCCTGGCCGGCGAAGACATTCCGCTGCCCGCACGCATCGTGGCGGTGGCCGACGTGTTCGACGCACTCACCTCGAACCGTCCCTACAAGCGCGCATGGTCCTTCCAGGAGGCGCTGACCTATCTCCAGTCCGAAAGCGGCAGGCACTTCGACCCTGACTGCGTACGTGCATTCGAACTGCGCATCGATGCCGTGGCGGCCATCATGCGCGAACTAGGCGACACGCCAACCTGAAGACCCTAGTCAACCCAACTGCACCATGTCGAATTTTCCCCTTTCAGCTCTTTTCAAGCGCCTGCAAGAGCGAATTCGCGCACGGCCGGATACGGAGTTTCAGCAAGCGCTGATACGGTTCGCCATTGGGGTCATCTCCTATCTGTATTTCAGTTCAAGCTGGGTTTCCCACCCGGAATACATTTACTCCAGCATTCACTTTGTTGCGCTTTTCTTCCTGTCGACGGCCACCCTCATTCTGCTCGGCACCCTGATCAATCTGCGCGCCTCACCCCTCAGGCGACTCTGTGGTGCTGTCGTGGATTTCTCGACCGCATCATTCCTTCTACTGATTGGCGGCGAGACGTCTGCCCCTCTGGTCGGCATTTATTTGTGGGTCACGCTCGGCAACGGATTCAGGTACGGCGTGCCCTATTTATATTTTTCGACGGTGCTCGCCACAGTGGGTTTCGGGTCCGTACTGACTTTCAATCCCTTCTGGCACACCCATCTTGCGCTGGGGATCGGCATTTTGTTCACCATGGTGATCGTGCCACTTTATGCCGCCTCACTGACGCGCCAACTGCATTCGGCGGTCAATCGCGCAAACGAAGCCAGTCAGGCCAAATCCAATTTCCTCGCCAACATGAGCCACGAACTCCGCACTCCTCTGAACGGCGTCATCGGGGTAGCCGACCTGCTGGCGGAAACTAAGCTCGACAAGGAACAACAGGAGTTTTCCCAGATCATCCGTGCATCGGCCAACACCCNNTTTCCACCGTGAACGAAGACTTCGATCTGCACCGCCTGGTCAACGGCACGGTAGCCATGTTGGAAACCCTGGCCCAAAGCAAGGGCTTGGTGTTGGCGGCGCACATCGCACCGCAGACACCATTCCACCTACACGGCGATGCGCGTCACCTGCGCCAAGTCCTGATCAACCTGATGGGCAACGCCATCAAATTTACTGAACATGGCCGGGTCGACGTCTATGTTCGGCCGGCCGGGCAAGGCCAGCCGCAGAGGCTGCGCTTCGAAGTCGTCGACACCGGCATCGGCATTCCGGAAGCCGCGCAGGCACGCATCTTTGACAGTTTCACCCAGGCCGACACGACTGTCACACGCCGATTTGGCGGTAGCGGTCTCGGCACCGCCATCGCCAAACAGCTGGTGGAAACGCTGGGCGGGCAAATCGGCCTGCACAGCCGGGAGAGCGAGGGAACAACCCTCTGGTTCGAGCTGCCATTCGGGCTGCAGGCGGCAGGTACCGCCTCATCGAGCGAGCGTTTCGACGCGCCTATGCGGGTCGGCATTCTGGCCGGAAACGAACTGGCGATCAGGATCCAGACGGTCATCCGCAACTGGGGTGAGGAAACCGTCTCGGTGGACAACACCACCCGGCTCGCCGCCGAACTGTCTGCCTATCTATCGGGCGGCCCACCCCTGGGCGCCGTAGTGGTGGAACGTAGTGCGCTGCCCGGCGATCCGGGCGCCTTTCTGCGCCTGCTGCGAGACGACACCAGCCTGGCGGCGCTGCCGGTCATTCTGATCGAATCCGACGCCAGCGCCGCTCCAACGCAGGATGCGCGCTGGATACAGGAAGGCTATGCCTCGGTGCTGCGCACGCCCGTCAATACCACCCTGCTGTTCAACGCCATCCATGCCGTCATTAGTCACGACATGCCGGGCAACGTTGTCTCGCTGGCCAATCGCTTTCAGTCCCAGGCTGGCGCCGCGTCGGCACTGCACGTCCTGGTGGCGGAAGACAATCCGGTCAACCAGCGGGTCATTCGCGGCCTGCTGGAACATGCCGGACACACGACCCACTTGGCGCACAATGGTGAAGAAGCGTTGGCCATGCTCGAGGCTGACGAGGCGACGTTCAACCTGGCCATCATCGACATGCATATGCCGCATCTCTCCGGCCCCGAAGTGGTGAAGCGCTGGCGCTTCATGGAAAGAGGTCATCTGCCCATTATCATGCTCACCGCCGACGCGCGCGCCGAGGCGCAGGCAGCCTGTGAGGAAGCCGGGGCCGACACCTTTCTGACCAAGCCGGTCAACAGTCGCGAGCTGCTCGACCTCATTACCCGACTAGCAGGGCAACAGGCGCAAAAAACCGCTGTCACCGCGGCATCCGCNNCGGATGAGCTGGATGAATCGGTCCTCGCAGATCTCGCCCAGTTAGGCGGCCCCACTTTCGTGCAGGACCTGCTGGCCAGCTTTGAAGAAGACAGCAAGCGCGCACTGCGCGACATCGAGCGCGCGCTGGTCATGGAGGATTACGGTCAGTGGCACCATCAGCTGCACATGCTGAAAGGAGGCGCCAGCGATGTCGGCGCCATCCGACTGGCGCAGCGGTGTGCCGAAGCTGAACGCATCAAACCGTTCGAACTCGCGACTAACCTGGCGCACGACAAACTGGGCGCAGTCCGGGATGCGCTGGACCTCACCCAGATTGCGCTGGCTGCCTATCAAACCAGCAGGCTACGCGCTGAGCACGGCTGATCCATTGCTGTTTGCGGTCTCGGCTTTACCGGTCTGACGGCTAACCAGACGCTCCATCATGCGCAAGTCCTTCGCCTCCAGGCGCAAGGCGGCATCCACCCATATGTCGGCAACCCGCATCAACTCGGCATACGCAATCGGCTGAATTTCGTCGCGCACGCTGCGTAGCGAAAGCGCGCCGTTCCTTGAGCGGGCTTCACGCCGGATGTAATCATGTACCGCCTGCTCCCCTTCTCCCGGCTCGGCGAGCACATCCACCACCCCCAGGGCATGCAGCTCCTCGGCGAGGAAGAGCCGCCCGCTCAGGATCATCTGCTCGGCTTTTTGGTAACCCACGCGGCGTCCCAGCAGACTCAGCGCACCCATGCCCGGGAACAGGTTGAAAAGGATTTCCGGGAAACCGAGCTTGCTGCCACGTTCGGCGATCAATACGTTGCCGGACAAGGCGCATTCGAAGCCGCCTCCCAGCGCATCGCCCTGCACCAGCGTGATCGATTTCAGTCCCGATCGATTCAGGTGTACCGCATTCAGATACAGCGGTTCGATGCAGGCCTGCGCATACTGCGCCAGGCGATCGCGCTCGCCAGCCGCAATCAGTTCGGCAAAGCGGTTCAGGTCGCCGCCGTAATTGAATACCTCCGGGTGCGACGATGCGGTCACCATGTAGCGCACATCCGGTTGGTCGGGATCATCGATCTGGTTGGCCACGGCTTGACACCAGCCCAGGAGATCCTGCAACAAAGTCGGGGTAAAGCAGGGGCGCGGTTCCGAATGCATGTAACCCCATGCAACCTGGCTATGCGGATCGAAATACGTGGTGAGTTGCGTGTATGCGTTTTGCTGCGGTTGCAGCGTGGTCCGTACAGCTTGCAGATGCGCCATGAGTATCTCCGCGGGTTAGGTAATCGGCCATGCGATGAATTTCCAGCATGTGTCGGAAGACTAGCGCGGGCGGTGCTGCCACTCAAGCGTGAAATCGTTACAGAGGGCGCACAACAACATTTAGTGGCCTCTGGTGTTATCTGGCGCTAAATCAGGGTTCGGTAAGCCTTCAGCCTAGAACGTCCATACCATGCGCAGCGCCAGCGCCATCAACAGCAGGGCGAAAATTCGCTTCAGCGGCCGCACCGGCAGACGGTGCGCGGCGCGCGCCCCGAGCGGCGCCAACAGCACGCTACCGAGCACGATGCCGGCGAGCGCCGGCAGGTAGACGAAGCCGAGGCTGCCGGCAGGCAGGCCGCCGACGCGCCAGCCACCCAGCGCATAGCCCACCGCGCCGGCCACGGCGATCGGAAAGCCGATCGCCGCCGAGGTGGCGATCGCACGGTGCAGCGTCACGTTGTTCCACAGCATGAAGGGCACCGACAGGGTACCGCCGCCGATGCCGACCCAGCTCGACACCGCGCCGATCACGCCGCCCGCCAGCGTCGTCCCGGCAGGCCCCGGNNCCAGCCACATCTGGAAGGAGGCATAAAACAGGAAGGCAACGAAGAACAGCTTCAGCGCGAAGGCCGACACCTGCGCCGCCAGCAGCGCCCCGGCCAGAGTGCCGATGAGGATGCCGGGCGCGATGCGCCGCACCAGCGGCCACTCGACCGCACCGTGGCGATGGTGCGCACGCACGCTGGACAGCGAGGTGAACAGGATCGACGCGAGCGAGGTGCCCAAAGCCAGCTGCGGCTCCATGCCGGCGGCCAGGCCCTGTGCGCGCAGCAGCATGATCAGCACCGGCACGATGATGAGACCGCCGCCGACGCCGAGCAGGCCGGCGACGAANNGTGATCGACAGGCGGTTGCCCTTCTGCAGGATGCGCATGTGGGCGAGTTCGGGGTAGCCGCGGATTTCAGACAGGGGCATCAGCCGCGTCTTCTTCACCAGCTTGACGTCGACGTTGAACCAGCGCGGCATTTCGGGCGTGGCCTTGGGGTCGAAGTATTTGTTCTTGGGATCGAACTGGGTGGCGTCGGGATACGCCGCCACGCTGACCTCGGCCAGTCCGGCGATGCCGGG
>DONB01000259.1:0-38521 GCA_003510325.1 Thiobacillus sp.
CCCCTACGGCATCCGCCTGCCGGTGGTCAACAAGAAAGTGGTGCAGCTGAACAACCCCGAGCGCGGCGACGTCATGGTGTTCCGCTATCCGGCCGACCCCGGTCTCGACTACATCAAGCGCGTGATCGGCGTGCCGGGCGACGTGGTCGAATATCGCGACAAGAAACTCAGCATCAACGGCCAGCCGGTGCGCGCGGACAATACCGGCACCTACAGCTATGTCGGCAACGGCCTCAGCTACGTCACCGCCATGGTGCACGATGAGCATCTCAACGGCGTCGGCCACACCATGATGACCGAACCGGGCAAGCCGGCGGTCTATCCGCCGCAGGTGATGGACTTCCCCTACCGCGAAAACTGCTCCTACAATGCCGAGGGCGAGGGCTTCGTCTGCAAGGTGCCGGAAGGACATTACTTCATGATGGGCGACAACCGCGATGCCAGCAACGACAGCCGCTACTGGGGCTTCGTCCCGGACGAGAATATCGTCGGCAAGGCCTTTTTCATCTGGATGAACTTCGACGATTTCGGCCGTATCGGCACTTCAATTCGATAAGGAGACACCATGCACTTTGCACGCAACCTGAAATCCAAGCAGCGCGGCCTTTCCATGTTCGGCTTCCTGTTTGTCGCCATCGTGCTGGTCTTTGTGGCCATGCTGGCAATGAAGCTGGTGCCGGCCTACGTCGAGTTCTTCTCGGTCAAGAAGATTCTTGCCACGATGGGGCAGGAGCCCGAGCTCAGATCGAAAAGCAATGCCGAGATTCGTAGCGATTTTTCGAAGCGAGCCAATGTCGGATATGTGACCGTGGTCAAGCCGGAAGATCTCAGCATCGACCGCAGCGGCGGCGCACCGGTTGTTTCAGCCGAGTATGAATTCCGTACCACGCTCGTCGGCAATGTCAGCCTGGTGGTCGATTTCAGCGCCAGCAGCGATCCCAACGCCGTCTCCATAGATTGAACAATTCCTTGCTGAACCAGCGCCTGCAACAGGCGCTGGGCTACACCTTCACCCGCCCCGAGCTCTTGACCCAGGCGCTGACGCACCGCAGCTACGGCGCGACGAACAACGAACGGCTCGAATTCCTGGGCGACTCGGTGCTGAACTGCACGGTCGCCCGCGCGCTGTATGACGCATTTCCCGATTTGCCGGAAGGCAGCCTGTCGCGCCTGCGCGCCAACCTGGTGCGGCAGGAAACCCTGGCCGAGATTGCGGTGGAGATGAGGCTGGGAGACAGTTTGCGGCTGGGCGAAGGCGAGCTCAAGAGCGGCGGCTTTCGCCGCCCCTCGATTCTGGCCGATGCGCTCGAATCGCTGTTTGGCGCGGTCTTTCTGGAAGCCGGGTTCGACGCGGCCCAGCGCGTGGTGCGCGGCCTGTTCGATCCGCTGGTAGCGAAGATCGATCCCAGGGCATCGGGCAAGGATCCCAAAACGCAACTGCAGGAATTGCTGCAGTCACGCCGTCTGCCGTTGCCGGATTACCGGCTGGTCGATACCCAGGGCGAGGCGCACGACCAGAGCTTCATCGTCGAATGCGTACTGGCCAAACCCATATTGAGCACGCGCGGCGTCGGCAAGAGCCGCCGCGCCGCCGAACAGGAGGCCGCACGCCAGGCGTGCGCCGCGTTGCAGAAATGAACGAATTCAAATGTGGTCTCATCGCCATCGTCGGCCGTCCCAACGTCGGCAAGTCGACCCTGCTCAACCGCATCGTCGGGCAGAAGGTCAGCATCACCTCGCGCAAGGCGCAGACCACGCGTCATCGGGTGATGGGCATCCACACTACCGACGAGGCGCAGTTCGTGTTCGTCGACACGCCGGGATTCCAGACGCGCCACGCCAGCACCATGAACCGCGCGATGAACAAGCGCGTGCGCGAAACACTGTCGGACACCGATCTCGTGATGATGCTGGTGGAAGCCGGCCGGTTGAAGAAAGAGGATCGCCAGGTGATGGAATTGCTGCCCAAGGATCGCCCCCTGATCCTGGTGGTGAACAAAATCGACCAGGTCAAGGATCGCGCCGAGTTGATGGCCTATCTGCAGGAAGTCTCTGCTGCACATGGCTTCACCGAGATCGTTCCGGTATCGGCCAAGCAGGGCAGCAACCTCGACGAGCTGCTGAAAACCCTGCAAACCCATCTGCCGGAAAATGCGCCGCTGTTCGAGGAGGACGACGTCACANNGTGCTGGCCGCCGAACTCATCCGCGAGAAGGTGTTCCGCCTGTGCGGCGAGGAAATTCCCTACGCAGTCGCCGTCCAGATCGACAAGTTCGAGGAAGAAGGCAACCTGCGCCGCATCTTCGCCACCATCCTGGTCGACCGCGACAGCCACAAGCCCATCATCATCGGCAAGGGCGGCGAAAAGCTCAAGACCATCTCCACCCAGGCGCGGCTCGACATGGAGCACGCGTTCGACAGCAAGGTCTATCTGGAGGTCTGGGTGAAAGTGAAGGGCGGCTGGGCCGACGACGTGCGCATGCTGAAGTCGCTTGGAATCGATTAAGGGTTTTTTCCGCGGATAACGTTTTTTTCAATGTCTTCTGACGCCCGCATCAACAACGAACCCGGTTTCATCCTCCACACCTATCCCTTCAAGGAAACCAGCGTGGTGGCGGAAGTGTTCACCCGCAGCCATGGGCGCGTCGCACTGATCGCACGCGGCGCGCGCCGTCCGGCGTCCGCATTGCGCGGCCTGATGCAGCCTTTCACCCCGCTTCTGCTGTCGTGGTTCGGCAAATCCGAAATGAAAACCCTGCATGCGGCCGAATGGCAGGGCGGCCTGATCGCACCGCAGGGGCGGGCACTGATGTGCGGGTTTTATCTCAACGAACTGCTGCTGCGCCTGCTGGCGCGCGGCGATGCGCACGAACTGCTGTACGACCGCTACCTCGCAACCCTGGAACGGCTGGCGGGTGAGGCCGGCGGCACCGATTCCGAACGCGCCACCTGTTTCGAGCGGATATTGCGCCGCTTCGAGAAGAACCTGCTGTCCGAGATCGGCTACGGCGCCACGTTCGATGTGGATGCCGAGAGCGGCTCGCCCATCCAGGCCGGCGCGCGCTATGTGTTTCAGCCAGAGCGCGGTGCGCTGCGTGCAGGCGGGCAGCCTGGTTGCCCGGTTTCTGGGCAGACGCTGATCGATCTGGCCGCCGACCGCTTTGACAGCCAGGCCACGCTGGCCGAATCGAAAGCCCTGATGCGCACCCTGATCAACCACACTCTCGGCGCCAAGCCGCTTTATACTCGCCAGCTGTTACGCGAACTCACCGACCTGAATCCATGATTCCATTCCCAAATCAAAAATCTCTTTGTCGGTTTCGCCTTGCCGTACTGTCTGCGGCTCACCTTCGCGATCTTTTTAATTTGGAAATGGAATGAGCATCTACCTCGGCGTCAACATCGACCACATCGCCACCCTGCGCCAGGCGCGCAAGACCCGCTATCCCAGCCCGGCCGAGGCCGCGCTGATGGCGGAAACCGCCGGCGCCGATTCGATCACCCTGCATCTCAGGGAAGACCGCCGCCACATCCAGGATGCCGATGTGGCGATCCTGCGCCAGGTGCTGAAAACCAAGATGAACCTGGAAATGGCGGTGACCGGGGAAATGCTCGATATCGCCGTCGCCACCCGGCCACAGGACGTCTGTCTGGTGCCGGAAAAGCGCGAGGAGCTCACCACCGAGGGCGGCCTCGACGTGGCCGGCCAACAGCCGAAGCTGAAGGATGCCTGCGCGCGTCTGGCCGATGCCGGCATTCGCGTTTCGCTCTTCATCGATGCCGATTTCGCGCAGCTCGACGCGGCCCATGCGGCTGGCGCGCCGGTGGTCGAAATCCACACCGGACATTACGCCGATGCCGTGACGGACGAGGCGCGCATCGCCGAATTCGAGCGCATCCGCACCGCCGTGGCCTACGGCCGCAGCATCGGGTTGACGGTCAATGCCGGCCACGGCCTGACCTACCACAACGTTCAGCCGATCGCCGCGCTGCCAGGCATCCACGAGCTCAACATCGGCCATGCGATCGTGGCGCAGGCCCTGTTCGTGGGGTGGAAGGACGCAGTGGCGGAAATGAAGCGGCTGATGGTGGAAGCCGCCGGCTGACGTCTAGCGCAGCACCTTCTTCTTCAGCTTGAGGCGCACGTAAAGCAGCACGATCACCGCGACTACGCCCAGCGTGATCAGCGTGATCAGATGCAGGTTGTCGCGGATGGCCGCTTCGTTGTGGCCGAGGCTGTAGCCGAGCACCGCGAGAATGGTGACCCAGATGCCCGCACCGAGGCTGGTGTAGAAGCTGAACACCGCCAAATTCATGCGCGCGAGACCCGCCGGCAGCGAGATATATTGCCGTACTGCCGGAATCAGCCGTCCGGTGAAGGTCGAAATGTGGCCGTGTCGCGCGAAGAAATCCTCCATGCGCTGCAGCGAATGCTCCTTGAACAGCACGTATTTTCCGTAGCGCAGCAGGAACGGCCGCCCGAGCTTCAATGCCAGCCAGTAGTTGAACAGTGCACCGAAGAGGCTCCCGGCGATGCCGGACAGGATCGCCAGTGCAAGATTCATCTCGCCCTTGTAGGCCAGATAGCCGGCCGGAATCATCACCACTTCGCTGGGGAAGGGAAAGAAGCTCGATTCCAGCGCCATCATCAGGAAGATGCCCGGGTAGCCCCAGGCGCCGACCGTGCTGACGATGGTGGTTATGATGTCGTGGAGCATGATGGAAGACAGGTTCAAGTTGCAAGATACAAGATGCAAGCGTGACGCATGCCACCTTGCAACTTGAATCTTGAATCTTGCATCTCAAACAACGGCTTCTTCCTTCTTCTCCACCGGCTTGATGAAGTGCTCCCGCTTGATGCCGAACATCAGCAGCAGGGGGCTGGCGACCAGCACCGACGAATAGATGCCGAACATGATGCCGATGGTAAGCGCGAGCGCGAAGTTGTGCAGCGCCTCGCCGCCGAAGAACAGCATCGACAGCACCATGATCTGGGTCGAGCCGTGGGTGATGACGGTGCGGCTCATGGTCCGGGTGATCGCATCGTCGATGATGTGCGGGATGGTCGCGCCGCGCATCTTGCGGATGTTTTCACGGATCCGGTCGAACACCACCACCGACTCGTTGACCGAATAGCCCAGGATCGCCAGCACGCCGGCCAGCACGGTGAGGGTGAATTCCCACTGGAAGAAAGCGAACACGCCGAGGATGATGACGATGTCGTGCATGTTGGCGAGCATCCCCGCCACCGCAAAGCGCCATTCGAAGCGGATCGCCAGATAGGCCATGATGCCGATGGACACCACCAGCAGCGCCAGCGCGCCGCTGTCATAGAGTTCCTTGCCGACCTGCGGGCCGACGAAATCGACGCGCTTCAATTCGACCGAAGCATCCGCAGCCTTCAGGGCGGCCATGATCTGGTTGCTGGTCTCGGCCGCATTGGCGCCGCCCTTGACGGGCAGGCGGATCAACACGTCGCGGCTGGTGCCGAAATTCTGCACCGTGATTTCAGGCAGGCCGGTTTTTTCCAGGGCGCTGCGGATNNCCTGGCTGTAGCTGACCTCGATCACGGTACCGCCGGTGAAGTCGACGCCCAGATTGAGGCCCTTGTCCCACAGCGCCCACACCGAGAAGAGGAAGGTGAGCAGCGAAATCGCCGTCGTCGCCTTCCCCCAGCTCATGAAGGGGATGGTTTTCTTGAAGGGGAAAAATTCCAGCATGACCCGACCCTTAGATTGAGACTTTGGCCAACCGCGCCTGGCGGCCATAGGTGAGGTTGACCATGGCGCGCGACACCGTGACGGCGCTGAACATGGAGGTGAGGATGCCCAGACACAGCACCACGGCAAAACCGCGCACCGGGCCGGAACCCAGCCAGAACAGCGCAATGCCGGCGATCAGCGTGGTGAGGTTGGAGTCGAGAATGGTGCCCCAGGCGCGGTCGTAGCCGGCGTGGATGGCGGCTTGGGGGGTGGCGCCGTTGCGCAGTTCTTCGCGGATGCGCTCGTTGATCAGNNAGGGTCAGCGTGGCCTGCAGCATCGACAGCAGTGCGATCAGGAAGAAGCCGTTGATGGCGAGCGCGATCGACGAGAACAGGCCGAACACGCGGTAGTAGAGGACCATGAATGCGACGACCGCGAGGAATCCCCATATGTTCGAATGGAAACCCTTTTCGATGTTCTCGGCGCCCATGCTGGGACCGACCGTGCGCTCCTCGATGATCTGCATCGGCGCGGCGAGCGCGCCTGCGCGCAGCAGCAGCGCGACGTCGGAGGCTTCCTGCGCGGATTCCATGCCGGTGATCTGTACCCGGCCGCCGCCGATTTCCTCGCGGATCACCGGTGCGGTGATGGCTTCGGCCACGCCCTTTTCGATCAGCAGGATCGCCATGCGCTTGTTGACGTTTTCGCGCGTCACGTCCTTGAAGATGCGTGCGCCCTTGCCGTCCAGGTTGATGTGCACCGCAGCCTGGCCGCTGGTGCTGTCGAAACCCGGCGAGGCATCGGTGATCGAGTCGCCGGTCAGCACCACGTCCTTTTTCACGGCGATCGTGCCGCCATCGCGGCTGGTCACNNCGCCGAGCTCGTTGACGCGATTGCGCAGGGTGGTGATGTTCTGTTGCAGGGCGAACTCCTGCACCTGCTTCTCGGCTTCCGGCTTGAGGCGCGCGGTGAGGGTGAAACCTTCGGCTTCGTCTTCTGCGGTGAGTGCCAGATCGATGAATGCCGTGCCCAGCTTGTTGACAGCGGCGTCACGCTGGTCGCGGGTGGCGAAATGCACCGTGACCGCGTTGCCTTCGCGGCTGATGCGGCCGTAGCGGATCTTGGCGCCGCGCAGTTCGGTGCGGAAGTCGTTCTGGTAGCGGATGGCNNATGTCGCCGGCGTAGCGTTCCATGGTCTTGTCCACGGCCGCCTGCATGTCGACTTCCAGCAGGAAGAGCACGCCGCCGCGCAGGTCGAGGCCGAGATACATCGGCAGCGCGTTGATGGACGACAGCCAGGACGGCGAGGCCGATACCAGATTCAGCGCCACCGTGTAGCGCTCGCCCAGCCCGTTCTGCAGCACGTCCTTGGCCTTGATCTGCAGATCGGTGCTGGCGAAGCGCGCCTTGATGCTGTTGCCGGCCAGCTCAACGCCGCTGTAAGACACGCTGGACGCCTTGAGCAGCGATTCAACCTGCCCCAGCAGCGCCGTATCGACTTTCTCGGTGGTGCGGATCGGCGAAATCTGGACCGCAGGCACTTCGCCGAAAAAATTGGGCAGGGTGTACAGGAAGGCGACCACCAGCGTGATGCCGATGACGATGTATTTCCAGAGCGGGAAGCGGTTCATGATTTTTGGGTAAAGGGGGAAGGGTTAAGGGGGAAGGGTGGGGGCCGGGTTTTACCCTTCCCCCTTGAGCGCAGCAGGCGCGGTCCCTTTCCCCTTCACTGTCAGAGGCCTTTGATCGTGCCCTTCGGCAGCAGGGTCTGGATCGACTGCTTCTGCACGTGGGTGATCACGCCGTCGGCGATTTCCAGCGACACATATTGCTCGCTGATTTTGGCGACCTTGCCGACCTGGCCGCTGGCCGTGACGACCTCATCGCCCTTGGCCAGTTCGGTCAGCATTTTCTTCTGTTCCTTGGCGCGCTTCATCTGCGGGCGGATCAGCATGAACCAGAACAGGATGAAGATGATGATGAGCGGCAGGAATTGCTCGAAACCCGGGGCGGCCGGTGCAGCGGTTTGGGCGTGGGCAAGTGAAATCATGGGTCAGAACTCCGAATCAGGGCAGATTAATCAAAACCCGAGGATTCTACCATCCGCGCGTTTGCATCTCATGAAACCGCGCCGCGAAGTCGGCAAAGCCCCGGGTTTCGATGGCTGCGCGCATCCCGGCCATCAGGCGGTGGTAGTAGTGCAGGTTGTGGATGGTGGCGAGCCGCGCGCCTAGGATCTCGTTGGCGCGGATCAGGTGGTGCAGGTAGGCGCGGCTGAAATGGGTGCAGGTGTGGCAGTCGCATTCGTCGTCGATCGGCGCGGTGTCGGTTTTCCAGCGCGCGTTGCGGATGCGCATGTCGCCGCGCCGGGTGAACAGGATGCCGTGGCGCGCGTTGCGCGTCGGCAGCACGCAGTCGAACTGGTCGATGCCCTGGCCCACCGCCGCCACCAGGTCGGACGGCGTGCCGACGCCCATCAGGTAGCGCGGCTTGTCGGCCGGCAGTTGCGGCGCGGTGTGAGCGAGGATGCGCGCCATGTCGTCCTTAGGCTCGCCCACCGACAGGCCGCCGATGGCGTAGCCGTCGAAGTCCATGCCAATGAGCTGGCGTGCCGATTCGTCGCGCAGGCCTTCGTACATCCCGCCCTGCACGATGCCGTACAGCGCGTTGGGGTTGCCGGCGTGGGCCGCTTTCGAGCGCTCGGCCCAGCGCAGGCTCATCCGCCTCGAGTCGGCGGCCTCGCGCTCGGTGGCAGGGTAGGGCGTGCACTCGTCGAAGATCATCACGATGTCGGAATTCAGTGTGCGCTGGATTTGCATCGAGATTTCCGGGGTGAGAAACAGCTTGTCGCCGTTGATCGGCGAGGCGAACTTCACCCCTTCCTCGGTGATCTTCCTGAGCTTGCCCAGGCTGAACACCTGGAAGCCGCCCGAATCGGTGAGGATGGGCTTGTCCCATCCCATGAAACGGTGCAGCCCGCCGAATTTTTCGATCACCTCCAGCCCCGGCCGCAGCCACAGGTGGAAGGTGTTGGACAGCACCATCTCGAAACCGATATCGGTGAGTTCGGTGGGCGACATTGCCTTCACCGTGCCGTAGGTGCCCACCGGCATGAATACGGGCGTCTGCACGGTGCCGTGCGCGAGGTGGAGCTGGCCGCGACGCGCGCCGCCGTCGGTGGTGAGGAGGTCGAATTTCATGGCAGGTGTTTTTCCAGGCTGCTTTTTTCCAGAAACATCGCGTCGCCATAGCTGAAGAAGCGATAGCGCTCGGCAATAGCGTGGGCGTAGGCCGCGCGAATGGTGTCGACGCCGGCGAATGCGGAGACCAGCATCAAGAGCGTGGATTTCGGTAGATGGAAGTTGGTGATCAGCGCGTCGACCACCCTGAACGCATAGCCGGGCGTGATGAAGATATCCGTTTCGCCGGAGCCTGCGTGCAGCTTTCCCGGCTGCGCAGCTGCCTCCAGTGCCCGGAGGCTGGTCGTGCCCACCGCCACCACACGGCCGCCGCGGGCGCGGGTTTCGCGGATTGCGTCGACGGTCACCTGCGGGATCGTGTAGCGCTCGCTGTGCATCCTGTGCTCGGCGATGTCGTCCACCCGAACCGGCTGGAAGGTGCCGGCGCCCACATGCAGCGTCACCCGTGCCGTGCGGATGCCCTGCCTGCGCAGCGCGTCCAGCATCGCGTCGTCGAAATGCAGGCCGGCCGTCGGCGCCGCCACCGCGCCGGGTTCGTTGGCGTACACGGTCTGGTAGCGTGCCTCGTCGTCAGCCGTCGGCGTGTGTTCAATATAGGGCGGCAGCGGCAGCCGGCCGAGCCGGTCCAGCACGTCCAGCACCGGGCGCGGGAAGCGCAGCTGCGTCAGGTCGTCCTGCCGTGCCAGCACCTCGATGTCGATGTCGTCGGAAAGCCGGATGCGCGAACCCGGCTTCGGCGCGTGGCTGGCGCGGATGAAGGCCAGCGCCTCGAATTCGCCGGTCACCCGCTCGACCAGCAGTTCCACCTTGCCACCGCTTTCCTTCTGGCCGAACAGTCGTGCCTTGATCACGCGGGTGTCGTTCATCACCAGCAGATCGTCCGGACGCAGCAGGGTGGGCAGATCGGCAAATTCGCGGTCGTGCAGCGTGCCGGGGGCTTCGACGTGCAGCAGCCGGCTGCCGCCGCGCACCGCGGGCGGAAACTGGGCGATCAGGTCGGGAGGGAGGTCGAAATCGAAATCGGCAACGCGCATGGGGCGCGATTATAGCCGTCGCCTTGCGGCAGGCCGTCCGATTCGGCGATAATGCGCGGCTTCTGTCGCCGGCCGCGTTCGCGCCCGGCCTCCCTGCCGGGATGGCGGAATCGGTAGACGCAGCGGATTCAAAATCCGCCGCTGGTAACAGTGTGGGGGTTCGAGTCCCCCTCCCGGCACCAAAAACAACAATCACCACGCATCAAGCAGCAACAAAATCCCGCGCCCGCAAAGGAATTCGGGTTTTTTCTTGTATCAGCCCGTAACATGGCATAGCATGGAAATACCGACAAATCGACGGTAGCTCTGGCGGTAGGTTGCTCGCTGCCATGATGCCTACCGTCACTTCAGGGGCACGTTATGCTGACCGATACCGGAATCAAGAAAGCCAAGCTGTCCGACAAGCCTTTCAAGATGGCAGACGGCAAGGGCTTGTATCTGCTGGTGAATGCGGCCGGCAAGTATTGGAGGGCGGATTACCGCTTCGGTGGCAAGCGCAAGACACTGGCCCTGGGCATCTATCCCGACGTGACCCTGGCGCGCGCCCGAGAAAAGCTCGACGACGCCCGCAAGCTATTGGCCGATGGCATTGACCCCGCTGCTTTGAAGAAAGCCACCAAGGCCCGCCGTGCCGAGTGCGCGGCCAACAGTTTCGAGACCGTCGCCCGCACCTGGTTCGCCAAGGCATACGCCGACAAGACGCAGAGCACCCGCGACAAAACCATGACGCGGCTTGAGAAAGACGTGTTCCCCCGGATCGGCACAAAGCCCGTATCTGAAATCACGGGCGCCGACGTGCTGGCGGTGATCCAGCGAATCGAGCAGCGCGGCGCCATCGACATTGCGCGCCGTGTGCATAACTACGTGGGCCGGGTGCTGCGCTACGCGGAGACGATCGGCATGGTCGAGCGCGATGTAACGGCCAGCATCGATCTTGACTTGGTGCTTACGAAGCGGGAAACCCGACACCATGCGGCCATCACCAGCCCGCAGGCGGTGGGCGGGATGCTTCGGGCTATCGAAGGCTTTACAGGCGGCTTCACGACCTTGTGCGCCCTGAAGCTGTCTGCGCTGACCTTCGTACGCCCCGGCGAACTGCGCCACGCCGAATGGGAGGAAATCGACCTCGACGGCGCAACGTGGTGCATTCCCGGCCAGAAAATGAAGATGGGGGCTGACCATATCGTGCCGCTATCTGCCCAGGCTGTCGCCATCCTGCGCGAGCTGCACGACCACACCGGGCGTGGCCGTTACGTCTTCCCGTCAGAGCGGGGCGGCTCGCGGCCAATGTCCGAGAACACCATCAACGGCGCCTTGCGGCGTCTCGGCTTCACCAAGGATGAGATGACCGCGCACGGCTTCCGTGCCACGGCGCGCACCCTGCTGGACGAGGAGCTGGCATTCCGTCCCGACTTCATCGAGCACCAGCTCGCGCATGCGGTGAAAGACCCGAACGGCCGCGCTTACAACCGCACGGCGCACCTTGGCGAGCGGCGCAAGATGATGCAGGTTTGGGCGGACTACCTGGACAAGCTGAAGAACGGGGCGGATGTGATCCAGCTGCACGGTAAAACCGCTTGACATCCATGAAAACGTATATACAATAACAAACATGAAAACGAAAGTTGAAAACCGCGGTGGATCTGGTCGAGGGCAAGGGCGCAAGCCTTTGGATCCCGAAAGCGAGACGGTTCTAGTGTCGATCAGGATGACCATTGCACAACGCGCCAAGCTGCTGCGCATCGGTGGCTCGGCATGGGTCCGCGCCCGCATCGACAAGGCGCGGGACATTCTCGACGGGGGCGAATGATGGGACGCAAACTGCTTTGGATGTGGGCGACCGGGCCGGTCTGGTTTGCGGCGCTGCTGCTCACGCTCCAATGGATTTATTGAAGTAGCCGCCGCCTGACGGTATCAGGCAAAGCGGGCCGGCGGGGGGNNAGACCCCGAAGCACCTTTATAGGAGATGCACCATGGCTGAAAGCAATTCTACGCAACATCAATCGAACGACCGCACAATTAACTTCGCTGCACCGGCCGGCCCGTTTTATCGTCTGCATGATGATGTAACAATAGCGGATATTCACGACCAGCTTGGCGCGAGGATTGCACAGCTACATGCCATGCTCTGCATGGTGACAGGCGAAGGGATAGAGAGCTTTTCGTCCTGGTCAACTGAAGTCCAAGGGGATTACTTGTGGACTTGTTCCATGATGGCCGCTGAGTGCAAGGAGCTGATGAATCACGTCTGATGGCTTCAGTAGTGAACCGCTAGACGCCCGGACACCCTCACCAAGCAGATCAAGCCACCTTCGGGTGGCTTTTTCGTTGCCTTTTGCTCAATAAACAGGCGACCCGATCACGCAAAACAGGACGGAATCCCTTTGTTTATGCGGTATTTCATCGGGATTGCAAATAGTCAGGAAATTGCACGGGGCATCTTGCAAAGTGACGCCATGGCACGGCACTTCATCTTGAAGCGCTGGCTGTCTCAAGGAGAGGCCGCATGGCAAAACAGGAAACCCCGACAAATTTTGATGACCTTCCGGCATCCGCCCAGGTCCCGGCGCGCACGCTTGCATCCCTGCTGCATATATCTGAGGTGACGGTCTGGCGCTGGTCGAAGGATGGCCGGTTGCCGAAGCCCCGGAAGCTTGGGCCTGCCTCGACGCGGTGGGTTGTTGGCGAGGTCCGCGCCGCCTTGGCAAAGCTGGCCGCCTGATACATGTCCCGCACGAAAAAGCCCCCAGAGGCAGCGCGAGGCGCTTACTCGGCACTCCCGCATGCAATCTTGGATTCACCTGCCTACACTGGCGCAAGTATCGCGGCCAAGGCCCTGCTGTGCGAACTGCTGCGGCAACACAACGGGGTCAACAATGGGCGGTTTCACCTCGTCCATACGTGGCTGGCCAAGCGCGGATGGGCATCGAAGTCCATCGTCGAGAAGGCACGCGACGAGTTGCTTACACGCGGGCTGATCATCCAGACCAAACAGGGGGGCCTGTTCATTGGCCCCACATGGTTTGCTGTGACCTGGCTGCCCATATCGAACCATGTAGGGCTTGAAATCGGCCCGCACCAATACCACCCAGGCGGATGGCAATTCTGTGACCTGCCGCCCACAGAGCGCCGAAAGCCGCCGAAGAAAAAACGCGAAGACCAGCCCGACCAGCGGGGCAGTCTCGACCCGACCACCGGGGCAGGTGGGGCGTCTGCTGACCCGACCACCGGGGCGATAAGACCCGCAATTGGCGGTTTCCCTGACCCGACCACCGGGGACGATGTATTACACCACTCCATACCGGTTGAAACCTGCGTGTCTGGATGGTGCCTTGGTGCGTGGCGTTGCGCAGGAAATCAGGGCGGCAACCTATCGCGCGCCAGCATTCGGCTGTTTCACTGATCCCGATGGCCAAGCCTACACCCGCTGAAAAAGTGGCAACGGTTGCCACCCCACCCACCAAGCCCAATAACGGCGCGGGGGTCGTTTCTGAATTGCACAAAAAAGAGGCAGTTGTCTTGCCGTCGCGCCCCGGGCGGCATGGCTTAACCAAACGTGGGCAAAGGAGAGTCAATTTGAAAAACAAAATCTTGAGCAAGACGAAGGCCGGCGGTGCTGTCGACAATCGGGCTGTAGGCGCTGACCCCGAGTACCTACGAATCGTGGAAATCATGAAGTCAGATGCCTACAACAACCCGCGAAACCCGTCCCACGGCAGCATAAGCGCCACGGTCAAAAAGTATTTCGAGCGCCACAACAAACACCCGCCCGGGCTTTTCGGATCCCCGCGCGCGCCGGCATTACCTGGCCGCACACCGAAACCCTGAAAGGAGCAAGACCATGAGCACTGAAACTGAAACAGAGCTGCGGCGCCGGTGGGGAGAGGATTACGACAGGCGCATAGGTGATGCGCTTGATGTGTACGAAACGATGAGCGACGACCAGCGCCAGCGGGTGAATGCTGGCGGGGCTGATGATCTGGCAGCACTCGCGTACTTGAAAGACCCGGCCTACACCGACCGGAAGCACCCCAAGCACCAGCAAGTCAGCGAGTTTGTGCAATCGCGATTTGCCGGCCTGTTTGAAAACGATGAAATCATTCTTTGAAAGGAAACACGATGGAACTGAAAGACCTGTTGGCGCTGGAAAACCCCACCCTTGAACAATTCGCTGAGACCGAGAAGCTGCTGGCCGCCGCTATCGACTCCGAGAAGGCTGAAATCGCTCGCCTGGATGCCGAAGACAAGGCGCGCGCAATCGACCGTGTGAAAGGCCTGGATGATGGGCGCACTGATCGCATGGCGGCCCGCGCTGCTGCCGAATCCCGCTTGGATGATCTGGTGGCCGTTCAACAAGACACCGGTGCGAAGGCCGCCGCACTGGAGGCCCGTCTCGAAAAGGAAGCAGACGATCGCGCATGGAATGAAACGGCGACCCACCTGAACCGCCGCTCCGCGCTGCTGCTCGAGTGCGAGAAGGCGCTCGACAAGGCCGCCGAACTGTACGCGGATTCAGAGGCCGCTTTCAAGGATGCCCGCAAGGCCGCCCCTGTTGCGATGCCGGGCGGCATTCTGGTCAACACCCAGGGCGGCGCACCCGGCATGATTGGCGTAGCCGTGATGGGACGCCTGCACGCCTTGATTGGCCGTCCGATGGCTGTCCACAACATCGAGGCGAGGGGGCAATTCAGCGTGTTCGAGCGCGAGGGCTTGGCCGGCCTGGCTGATTACGCCCAGCCTACGGCCAACCTGCTGATGTCTGGGCAGCACGGCGGCTGATGGAAACCGGCGGAATTCTTGACGCGGAACCCGAAGACGGACGCGGGGAAGGGCTTTGCCCCACCCCCCGCCCTCCGAAGGTGGACTTGAGAGATGCGCACGCCATTCGGCGCGAGCTGGGGGCTGTGTATCGGGATATGAGAGCCGGGCGCATTCCTTCGCAGGATGGCACGCGGCTCGCCTACGTTCTCGACCTGCTGCGCCGCGCTTGCGAAACGTCAGACCTACAGGAACGGCTCGAAGCTCNNCATTAAAGAGAGGCTACTGGCCCTGGAGGCCATGCGGCCCATTCACGACCGGGCAGCGCTCGATCGCCACATTGACCATGCCGAGTACACGGCCCGCGTGATGCTTGGTTTTGTTGCTGATCGCCCTGATACGGTAGGAGGCATGATCCGGCGGGGTATTCCAGAAGGCGAGGCCAGGCGCTTCGTTGCGATGGGCTTTCAGGCGGCACAGCGCGAACTCATGGCGAAGCTGCGCGCCCTTGGGGAGAACGTCAACATTGCCCACGATGAGGGGTGGAAAGATGAAGTCTGAAGTGAACTGGAAAGCCCTGATAGATGACCTGAGGCAGCTTGGGTACACCCTCAACATCATCGCGCTTTCTGTTGGCGACTCGCCGAAAGGGCTGTCACCCGCTGCCGAGGGATGGGGGGAACCGCGCAGGCCGTCGCGGGAAAGGCTGGTCAACCTGTGGTGTTTGGCGACCGGACGGGAAAGGGGGGACGTGCTTAACCGGGTAATCTTGCCCGGTTAGAGGAACTGCGCGGGCGCGGTTTGTTTCCTGCGCCGTGCCGCAACGCCGACTAGCACTATGCCTACCAGCATCGAGGCATAGACTTCTGGCTCAGGGATTGCCAATACATCTCCGTCGCGGACGGCCCATGCATAGCCTTCGCTGGATGGGCTTGCAGGGCCAGTAAAGTTTCCATTTGTTGTGTATCCCCAAACGAGAGACGGCGGCCATGCTTGGCCAGGCTCCTGTACCAGCCATCCCTCAACGGTGAGTATGCTGCTGGAATTTTCGGCCCCGGGGGGTAGTTCGTATTGCGAACCGAGCCACCCGAACCCTAGCGGGGGAGTGGAGAAGGGGCCGAAATTAAGAGTGGCCCCTATGGGGTTGCCCAAAGATCCATGAATCAGCTGAGCTAAATCGCTGCCTCCCCAAACGGTGTTGGCAATTGGATTCGGAAGCCGCCAACCTCCGACCGATCCGCCGTCATCCGTGTTGGCAACCGTCAATTGCGAAACCCACGATACTGCGGATGCATATGTCATGCGCCCGTCGCCGGGATTGAACCCATCATCGTACGTTCCATTGCTGGCGAAGGTGGGGTTTTTCAACCAAGTGAGATTGGTCGAATCATCGTAGATCATGTATTCGCCGCGCGTCTGCAGGGCAGCATTAGCGGAGCCGGCGAGGCCCAACATGGTGAAGGCCAATATTGCCCGGGCAATCTGTTTATTCGTTTTCATGAGCCCCTCCCCAGGGTCTGGGCTGACGCCCTTTGGTCTCGATTACCAGGCGCGAATGATGTGCGTCGGTAGTTATGACGGTAGTTTTCATGGCGCGCACCATGAATCCAAGTAAACACGCGCCGTTTCGAGGTGTGTTCGAGTCCCCCTCCCGCACCAAGTAACACGCGGGGTTTGTGATTCTCTCGCGTACCCGACTGCGACAATTTTCTGTCGGTGGAAACTTCCACATGCTTCCCAGCCAATCAAAGCGATGGTATTGAAAGCGGCCGTTCAGACCACCTGCGCCTAATATCCGGAACTCGGCCGAAGGCGACGCTGGTCTGGAGACTGCTCATTGGCCGATGTATATTGAAAACAGGATATTGGATACTTGATGTACGGAATGGCCGCCTCTACCTTTGCGAGTTTATCTTGCCTGCCCGAAGCGGTTTGATGCATTTTCTGGAAAAGCGGAAATATCGTGTCCGACCCCATATCCGCACCGCATGAGACATCGGAGATGGGCCGCTTTGGCGAAACAGGAAAGGAACAACAGTGATGAATTTCGGATACAGCGGCATTTTGGGTCTACTCATACTCGCCGGAGATATCTGGGCGATCATAAATATTTTCCAAAGCTCCGCTTCAAACGAGAAGAAACTGCTTTGGATACTTGTCGTTGTGCTGCTGCCATTGCTGGGTTTGATCCTCTGGTTTTTTCTCGGGCCACGGGATCGCAAGGCGTAACGTGGTAATTCGCACTGGCTGTAAGGCGTGGCCATCTTTAGCGGTTTGTCGCTGTGGGCAAATTGCGCGCCCTGACCTCTCGCTCAACCGTATCGCTCAGAGCCGCCCCTGGTGCGCCGTCCGCTCGCGGCCAGTTGGCTTCGTTCGTTCTGCTCAGTGGGACATGCGAATGAATGATGGAGCATCGCCATGAGAGTTCAGGTTTTCAAAACATTGGACCGTATTCGCTCCAGTTTCTGGTTTCTCCCCGCAGCCATGGCCAGCGGGGCGATGGTATTGGCCTTCGCAACCGTCGCCCTGGAAACGCTGGTGACGGACTGGTTGACGCTTAACTGGGGTTTGACTTTCACCGGTGGGGCGGAGGGGGCAAGTTCCTTGCTGGGGGCCATCGCCGGTTCAATGATCACCATCGCCGGGGTAGTCTTCTCGATGACCTTGGTCGCCCTGTCGCTTGCCTCGTCACAGCTCGGACCCCGCCTGCTTCGCAATTTTATGCGCGACACCACGACCCAAATGGTACTCGGTACGTTCGTCGCTACCTTCCTGTATTGCTTGCTCGTCCTCCGCACCATCCGCCGCGCTGAGGAGACCCTCTTCGTCCCTCACCTGTCTGTCACCCTCGGTGTGCTACTCGCGGTGGTGAGTGTGGGGGTATTGATCTACTTTATCCATCATGTGTCTGTTTCTATCCAGGCCAACGAGATCGTGGCACGGGTCGGAAAGGAGTTGATTGAGGAAATAGAACAGCTGTTTCCGGAAAACATCGGACGGGGTGCACCCCGGATTCCAACGGAGCCACCCAACGCAGACTTTCTCGACAGGTTCGAACGGGAGGCGAGTCCGATTGGGTCTACCGGGGACGGCTATCTACAGTTCATCGATGGGGATGCCCTGATGGCGTTGGCCATGCAAGAGGATGTCGTTATTCGTGTGGAGCGACGACCCGGCCACTATGTCGTTGCCACACGCCCGCTGGCGCTGGTCTGGCCCGGAAACAGGGTTACCGATCATCTGATGGATCGCGTCAATTGCGCGTTCGCCCTGGGTAACCAGCGTACGTCCGGGCAGGACATTGAATTCGCGGTCAACCAGCTTGTCGAAATTGCGATACGAGCGCTCTCCCCCGGGGTGAATGACCCGTTCACGGCGATGACATGTGTGGACCGCTTGGGGTCGGCACTGTGCCGCCTGGCTCAACAAGATGTGCCGTCGCCTTATCGATATGACACCCAGGATCAGCTTCGAGTCATTACGCCTGTCTTCACATTCCCGGACGTCACGGATGCGGCATTCAATCAGATCCGGCAATATGGCCGTACCAGCACCGCGGTGACCATCCGTTTGCTGGAAACGATTGCCGAGGTCGCAGGATCCGTCCATCGGTCAGAGGACCGCATTGCACTGTTACGGCACGCCAAGATGATCGCCCGCGGAACAGGTGGCGGGTTGCCGGAAGACGAGGATCGCCAGGAGGTGGAAAAACGCTTCCGATCAGCGAACCGATTGTTGAGCGAGGCGCCAGATTCCAGTCCCTGAGATGCACGCACGAAACCAGCACTCCGATGGCAAATTCGTCGAATCATTTACTGGTGCGGACGCAGGGAGCCGCGCCGCACAATTCGAGCGTTGAACGGCACTTCGACTGCTAAGGGCCGAAGATCTGACACATGGAACGGTCAGCGTAACCGGCGGCTCAGGTCGACCAAGAGACGTTCGCCCCCACAATCAGAACTTCAGCTACTGGACAGTTAGTGTCGTTGACCCTTTACGGGCTCGCCTATTCGTTTGTTCGATGCTGAGGCACGCAAAATCCGCCGCACGCTTTCGTACGCCGGTTTCGCCCGGCCGTTCACATCGAACAGCAGCGCGTCGCCCTGACCGGGGAAAAACTCCGGAATCCACGAATAGCGGTCGCTCGCACCCCAGGTGGAAAAACTGCGGCATTGCGGCACCGCCAGGCAGGCCTGCAGCATGTCGCGGTACAGCGCAGCCTGCGCCCGCAGGTCGGCGCGGCTTGCCGGCAGCGTCAGCATCACGTCCATTTCGCTGATGTGGGTCTCGAGTCCGAGTGCGGCCAGGCGTTTCATGTTGATGCGCACGTCGCTGGCGCGCGGCGCATCTTTCGGGCTGGCGTGCATTTGCAGGCCGACACCGTGGATCGGTGCGCCCCTGCGACGCAATCCGGCCATCAGGTCGTAGATGCCGTCCGATTTGGCGCCGTCGCCCTCGCCGCCGTAGTCGTTGTAGCGCAGGTGCGCCTGCGGATCGGCTTCGTGCGCCCACTGGAACGCCAGCACCAGATAATCCGGGCCGATGCCGCGCGACCAGAAGGTTTCGCGCGCTTGCCCGTCCTCGGCCACCGCTTCGGCCGCCACGTCCCACGAGGCCACCCGGCCGCGATAGCGCGTCACCAGCGTCCGGATGTGCTCGCGCAGGATGGCTTTCAGTTCGTCGCGGCTGAATTGCCCCTGCGTCAGCCAGTCCGGCAGCTGCTGGTGCCACACCAGCACGTGACCGTTGACCTGCATGCCGTGCGCTTCGGCGAAGGCAAGCAGGGTGTCAGCTTGGGTGAAATCGAAGCGGCCGCGCTCGGGCTGCACGACGGAAAACTTCATCGCGTTTTCCGGCGTCACCAGATTGAATTCGCGTGCCAGCAGACGGGCGTAGGCGGCATCGGTGTTCAGGGCGTCGACATTCACCGCTGTGCCGATGCGAAGACCGGCCGATTGCGCCAGCGCCCGCAGGGTGTTGGCGGCAACCGCCGGCAGGGCGGCCGCACAGGCCGCAATGAAAGCGGCGGTGACGACTGCAGCGCGCAGCGACATCTCAGTAGCCCCGGTATGCGGCAGGCCCCGACCACTGCCTGACGAAGCCGGGCACCGGGGGCGACTGCAAGGGTCGCAGGCCGGCATCGCGCGCCCAGCCTTCGAGCCAGGACTCGCCCTCGATTCCGCCTGATCCCGCAGGCGACGCGTAGGCGCTGTCCCTGAGCGCGTCGTCCAGCGAAATGAAGCGATAGCCGCGCTGCCGGAGCATGGCAGCGAGGGCGTCGAAATACTCCGCGTTGAGCGCGTTCGCATGCAGCACCAGCACATGCGGAATGGGGCGACCGAACAGGTCGAGCGTGAGCTGCTCCGCCTGTGCGAACACGACTTCCATGTAGGGCACGTAGGCGGCGCCGATGCGCCGTGCCGCGTCCTCGTCGCCTTGCGCCAGCGCCCGCGAATAGGCGGCGGCGAACACCCATTCCGAATTGTTCACGGTCACCGGCGCCACGCGATAGCCATGCGCCGCGAGGAAACCCTGAAACGCCGACCGCACCTCCGCCGTTTTTCCCCGATGCAGGAAGGGATGGCGAAACCAGCGCAGGCTTCGGCCTTCGCTTTGCATGAGGGGACGCGTGACGGTTTCGCCCTGCAGCAGATCGGCCTGGAAAACGTCGAGCGGTACCCGGTTGAGCGAGGGATGCGAATAGGTGTGGTTGCCCAGTTCGAAGCCGGCCTTGAGCCAGTGGCGCAGCAGCTCCACCCGGGCCGGGTCCGGCTGGTCTTCGCGGGCCAGCTTCGCCTCGTTGACGAAGCCCACGGCGGGCACCTGGAGGGTCTGCAGATGCTGCAGCAGGCGGCGCGTCATGCTGTCCAGCGTGGCAGGGTCGTCCGCGGGGACGGCAGCGAAGGGCAGGTCGTCGAAGGTGACCGACACCGCATGCTGCGCCGGCATCTGGGCGGCCGCCGCGAGGGGAAGAAGCAGGAAGAAAAGCAGGAACCGGCGTGTCATGCGTGCCTCGAATGCGCGCGCAAGCGGCGCGCGCGGCATGGTGAACGGGTGTTCAGAAGCGGCGTGTCAGGCTGAGCTCGAACATGTGCGAACGGTAACCGCCGGTGCCGCCGCCGCCGTAGTTGGACAGGCCGGCCTTCACGTCGAGGAACCAGTCGCGATAGATGCCGAAGAAACCCTCGGCCACGATGTCGCCGCCGCTGCGGAAGCCGGACATCGTGTTGTCCTTGTAGGGACCGTAGCTGAAGGCCACGCTCACGCCGTCGTCGTCGCTGATCTTCCAGTAGGTGAAGGCGGTCAACGCGTAGCGCTGGTACAGCGAGGGGGCGTAGTAGCCGTTGCCCGGATCCTCGTCGTAGCCGAACCAGCGGCCGCTGACGCCGAGATCCAGGTTCAGGCGCCGGGTGCGCATGACGGCGCGGCGCGGTGCGAGCTCCGCTTCCCAGCGGTCGTTGCCGTCGGATAGCGTGTCGTAGCCGACGCGGCCGGCCAGGGTCCAGCGCAGGTCGGGCGTCCAGGTGGCGTCGAGGGTGGTGGCGCGGCGTTCGATGCCGAGCTTGGCCGCGCGCGGCGACACGGCGAACCGATCCTGCCGGTGCGCCAGCCGCAGGGCGAGTTCCTCCTGCGGCTGCAGGTCGGCGCCGACTTCGTAGATGACGTTGCTGTCGCCTTCTGCACGGCCGCCGCCGATCTGCGCATCGAGCGAGACCTTGGGCGAAACACGATGCTGGATGCCGAGCCAGGCACGGTTGTAGCCGAGGGTGGTGCCGCCGTCCGGCTTTTCGTAGCCGCTGCCGCTGTCGGCATGGACCCGCTGCCGGTCGGTGCCGCCGAACAGGCGCGTTTCCGGCTTGATCACATATTCGCCGCGCAGATACCCATGGCGGATGCTGACGTCGTCGGAACCGGTGTGGTAGCCGAATCCGGCGGTCGCATTCGAACGCAGCGGCGTGCGGATGAAACGCGCAAGGTCGAGCGTTTCCTTGCTGTCGGGACGCAGCCGGGTGACCTCGGCGAGGCTTGCCAGCGCTTCGCGCGGGCGATGGGCGTAGTGCAGGGCGACGGTGCGGGTGTAGCCCAGTTCGTAGTCGTCGCGCAGGCTCGCCTCGAGTGCGGCGATCTCGGCCAGCGACGAGGTCGGCCGCTCAGCCCAGGCCAGCACGCGGGCTTTCTGCTTGTTGGCGGCGACGTTGTCGCCGAAGCGCGTGCGGTAGGCTTCCAGCAGTTCCATCGCGCGCGCGTAGTCGCCCAGCTCGGTGACGACGACGATGTATTCCATCCACGCCGCGGCCACGCCGGGCTGCTGCGCCAGATAGTCGCGATAGGCGCGCGCCGACTCGTCGAGCTGGCTGCGCCAGTAGTGCACGCGGGCGATGCCGAGGCGCNNCGCGCCGGGATCGTCGGGCGCGATCGCGAGGATACGCCGGTGGCTGTCCAGTGCGGTGTCGTAGTCGCCGCGCCAAGCGGCGAGATCGGCGCGGGTGCGCAGGTATTCCAGGTTCTTCGGATCAAGCTCGACGGCGCGATCGATCGCGGTGGAGGCGTCTGCGGCTTCCTTCTCGCTCGGGTAGCTCTGCGCCAGGCGATAGAACAAGGCGTGGTCCTGCGGGGCAAGGCGGGTCGCTTCCTTCAGCGATGTGGACGAAGCCACGGGATTGTTGCCCAGCGCGTAGATGTCGGCCATGCGCAGCCAGTATTCCCTGCTTTCGCCGAAGCGCTGGCGATACAGCGCATCGTATTCCTGCACCGCCGCGGTGTTGCCGCGCTCGGCTTCGAGTTCCATGGCTTCGAGCATGACGTCCCTGTCCTGCGGACGCTGTTCCAGATAGGCGCGGTAGCGGGGTGCCGCGGCATCCTTCTTGCCGCTGCGCGAATGGGCGCGGGCGAGGCCGAGCAGGGCGTCGGCATCCTGGGGCGCTGCGGCCAGCACGCGTTCGAAGCTGTCGGTCGCCACGGCGTGATAGCCGGTCCATAGGGCGATTTCGCCGCGCGCGCGCAAATAGGTCGGATTGCCCGGGTCGAGTTCGACGGCCTGGCCGATGGCGGCCATCGCGCTCGGACCCTTCTGGATGGCTGCATATGCCTGCGAAAGCTTGTGATACAGGCGGGCGTCCATGGGCGCGTATTTCACCGCTTCGCGCAGGGCTTCGGCGGCGCGCTCGGGGTCCTTCAATCGGGTGGCGCGGATGTCGGCGATGCGTTCCCACAGGTGCGCCTGCGCCGGATTGGCCTTGAGTGCATCCTTGTAGATTTCCACCGCGTCGGCCCACTGGCCCTGCATTTCGGCGCGCACGCCGGCGTCGGGGACGGACTGTGCGGACGCCGGCAGCGATGATGCCGCGAGAAAGGCCAGGGCGAGGATTCCGAGCTTCATTTGCGCCACCTGCGATTGCGGAAGATCCACAGGTCCGCGGCGAAGCGGCCGATGGTGACGAGGTCGAACAGCAGCACCGCGTAACGCAGCGGCGTGATCAGCAGGCCCTTGAAGAAATATTCCAGCCGGTGGCCTTTGGCCACCGTGACCAGGATGCCGGTGGCCACGGCGGTTTCCGCAATCAGCGTGATCGCGAGAGGCTCCCACATCTGCAGCAGGATCATGATCAGCAGCGCGGTCGGGAACGCCACTTTCTCAAACGCCGACATGAACAGCACCCAGCCGATGGGGCGGCCGTACTTGNNTGGCGGTACTGTTCGTGATGAACGCGCTTGTCCGCCAGGCCGGCTTTCAGTTCGGCGGCTTCCTGCTTCTTTTTCTGGTAGCGCCTGAACGCCTTGAGCGGGCTGCGCATCAGTTCGTCGAAGTAATAGCAGCTCTGCAGGAAGGACGAGGACCACAGGTAGATCTGGCCCGGTACGCGGCCCACTTCCGGCTCCTGCGAGCGGGCGTAGACGTCGGTGAGCTGGATGTTGCGGTAGCCGTTGTCGTTCATCGCGAAGCCAATGAAGATGTCTTCCGAGTTGGTGAGGTCGTCGCCCAGAATCGGCTCGTAGCGGTCGAACACGATGGTCTTCAGCACGTCGCGGCGATACGCGACGGCGCAGCCCACCGGATTGAGGATGCTGCCGAAGAAGGCCATCTGGCCTACGTACACGAACTTCTGCAGGAAGTAGTACAGCACGTCGCGGTACATGTCGGTGGTGCCGCGCTGCAGGTGGTGGAACCAGCCCACCTTGGGATAGATCGAGGCTTCGGGGTGGCTGCCGAGGAATTTCTTCAGTGCATCGGTCTCGAGCATGGCGCGGCGGTCGCGGTCGCGCAGCGGCAGCACGGTGCCGCAGGCGCTGGCGATGCCGGCGCCCTTGTAGAGTTCCTCCACCACGCGATCGATGTAGTTGTCCGATTCCAGCACGGTGTCGCCGTCGAGAATGAATTCGACGTCGGAATCGAACTCGCGCGACTGGCGCTTCAGCGTCGGCGTCTTGCCGATCGACTGCGCGCGCCGGATCGCGATCAGGTCCATGCCGTTGAGGTCGCAGAAGGTCTGCGCGTATTCGACCGTGCGATCCTGGCTGCCGTCGTCGATCAGGATGATGCGGGTCGGCTTGCGCGTCTGGCGCGCCAGCGCAGCCAGGCACAGCGGGATGTTGCTTTCTTCGTTGAAGGCGGGGATCACCACGTCGACGGTGGCGTCGCGCCAGTCCTGTGCCGGATTGGGGACGGTTTTGTCCGGCCCGTGGATCAGGCCGATGATGCTCAGCACCGTGTTCGGGCTGAGAATGAAATACGGGGTGGTCGCCATGGCGGCCTATTCTAGGCCACGCGCCGGGCTTTTGCGCATTCGCGCTCGATCAGGTCATCCAGGGTGTCGCTCAGACGCCACTCCGGTTCGAAGCCGGTCAGCGCCCGCAGCTTGTTGAGCACCGGGCGCCGGTGCGTGACGTCCTCGAATTCCTCGCCGTAGGCGTCCTTGTAGGAAATGAACTGCAGGGACGAGGTGCTGCGGGCGCGCTGCACGATCAGGTCGGCCAGGTCGCGAATGGAGATTTCCTGATCGTTGCCGACATTCACGACCTCGCCCCAGGCTTCCGGGCTGGCCGCGAGGCGGTCGAGCGCCACCACGGTGTCGCGCACATCGCAGAAAGAGCGCGTCTGCCTGCCTTCGCCATAGACGGTGAGCGGTTCGTTGCTGACCGCCTGCTTGATGAAGCTGGGCACCACCATGCCGTAATGGCCCACCTGGTTCGGCCCGATGGTGTTGAACAGGCGCACCACCACGATATTGAGGCCGTACTTGCGTGCATAGGAAAAGGCGAGGAACTCGTCGGCCAGCTTGGTCACTGCGTAAGCCCAGCGCAGCCGGCCGGCGGACGGCAGCACGATATGGTCGGTTTCGGCGAAGCTGCCGTTGGCGTTGAAGCCGTACACCTCCGAGGTCGAGGCGATGATGACCTGCGGATTCCAGCCGCCATGGTGGATGGCGCGCAGCAGCCGCTCGGTGCCGGTCATGTTGGTCGCCATCACGGCCACCGGATCTTCCAGCACTTTCTTCACGCCGACGACGGCGGCCATGTGGTAGATGCGGTCGGCCCAGGCCACGGCCTTGTCCAGCCCGTTCCAGTGGAGGATGTCCGCCTCGGCGAAGCGGAAAGCGGGATTGCCGCGAAAGGGGTCGATGTTCGCGAGGGAGCCTGTACTCAGGTTGTCCACCACATACACCTGATCGCCGAGCGCCAGATGACGCTCCGCCAGATGCGATCCAATGAACCCTGCGCCGCCCGTGATCAAAACATGCATGTCGTGCACCTTCTCCGAATTTTCGCCGGCCGTTGCCGAACGATTAACAGGCCGGTCATGGGGTTGAAATTTAAGTCCCAATGAAAACAACGGGTTGTTTTGTCGTTTCGGGAAATCTCGACCGTCATTGCCGTTCCTGTCAGAGTAACTGCAAGGAGCGTACCAATTCGGCGGGTATGATGGCCCGCAAGTCAAAGGCACCTTTTGGGTGCATTCCTGTACCCATTTGCAACGACAGCGGCTTTTTTGGGGCACATATTGAGAGCGGCGTTTGCTTGTCATCTGCCCATCACCAATATTTCCTATGGTTAATCAAGAAATGACGCTTCTTTTCGTCCATGGCACAGCCGTTGCTTGATGTCAGGACAATGACAGCGAACGCCGCGCCGAAGCTGGGCTCGGCAGGATCCGGTATTCAGGGAGAAACGCTGATGTCTACGTTGGTACGCGTGAAAACGCAGCAGGATGAGGGGCCCGGGCCGTTGCATCGGCCGGTATGCGCACAATTGAAGGCCCATCAGGCCGCGATGGCGGCGGTGCACATGCGTGACCTGTTTGCCGACGATCCTGCGCGTTTCGAGCGATTTTCGCTGCAGGTGGGCGAAGTGTTGCTGGATTACTCGAAGAACCGCATCACCGACGAGACCATGGGGTTGCTGGTGCGCCTGGCCGAGGAGGCCGACGTCGCGGGTTGGCGCGAGCGCATGTTCACGGGCGAGAAAATCAACAACACGGAAAACCGTGCGGTGCTGCACGTGGCGCTGCGCAACCGCAGCAACCATCCGGTGCGGGTCGACGGCGAAGACGTAATGCCCAAGGTGAACGCGGTGATCGAGCGCATGGGCAGTTTCGCGGAAAAGGTCCGCAGCGGCGAATGGCGCGGCTACACCGGCGAGCGCATCACCGACGTGGTGAACATCGGCATCGGCGGCTCGGACCTGGGGCCGCAGATGGTCTATCAGGCGCTGAAGCCCTACCGCCACCCGCGTCTGAAGGTGCATTTCATTTCCAATGTCGACGGCGCCCACGTGAAGGAAGCGCTGGAGGCGCTGAATCCCGAGACGACGCTGTTCATCGTGTCGTCGAAGACCTTCACCACGCAGGAAACGATGACCAACGCGCACTATGCGCGCGAGTGGTTCCTGGCGCAGTCGCAGGCGGAGAAGCACATCGCGAAGCATTTCGTTGCGGTGTCGACCAACCGCGAGGCGGTCACGGCGTTCGGCATCGATCCCGCCAAGATGTTCGAGTTCTGGGACTGGGTGGGAGGACGCTATTCGCTGTGGTCGGCAATCGGCCTGTCGATCGTGCTCGCGGTCGGCGCGGAACGCTTTGTCGAACTGCTGGAAGGCGCACACGAGATGGACGCGCATTTCCGACATGCGCCGCTGGCGAAGAACATGCCGGTGATCCTGGCGCTGCTGGGGGTCTGGTACAACAACTTCTTCGGCGCCGAGTCGCAGGCGATCCTGCCTTACGACCATTATCTGCGCAGCCTGCCCGCCTACCTGGAACAGGCCGACATGGAGTCGAACGGCAAGTCGGTCGATCGCGAGGGCAAGGTCGTCGACTATCCCACCGGCGCCATCGTCTGGGGCGCCACCGGCATCAACGGCCAGCACGCCTTCTACCAGTTGCTGCACCAGGGCACCAAGATGATTCCGGCCGACTTCATCGTGTCGGTCGAGCCGCATACCGAACTGCAGGAACACCATGACATCCTGATCGCCAATTTTCTGGCGCAGACCGAGGCGCTGATGCGCGGCCGCACGCGCGAGGAAACGCAGCGTGAAATGGACGCGCCTGAAGGAAGCCCGGCACAGAACGGGCAGTTCGTTTCGCACAAGGTGTTCGACGGCAACCATCCCAGCAATGCGATCCTGTTGCAGAAGCTGACCCCGCACGCGCTCGGCATGCTGATTGCCCTGTACGAGCACAGGATTTTCGTTCAGGGCGTGATCTGGAACCTGAACTCCTACGATCAGTGGGGCGTGGAACTCGGCAAGCAGCTCGCCAGTCGCATCCTGCCCGAACTGCATGCCGCATCGCCGGTGGCCGGCCACGATGCTTCGACCAATGCGCTCATCAACTACTATCGGAGAATGAGTCATCCGCATACGGGCCTATAGTGAAATGATGGAGTTGATCGCNNCGGGTGACGGGCGAAGCGGGAGGCCCGCAAGAGCTGCGTTTTGAACGCGAGTATGCGAGTGCTGCGTTTGTCACGGCGGATGACCTGGTTCGGCAGTTCATTGCGGATGCCGAACGGCCGGTTGCTGCGAATTGTCTGCTGCTGGCGCTCCCCGGCCCTGTGCACGCACAGCACGCGACACTCACCAACCTGGACTGGGCGCTTGACGCGGCCGACATGCGTGCTTCGCTGGACGTGCCGAGCGTGCGTTTCATCAACGACTTCGAGGCGGCCGCGGCCGGAGTCGCGACGCTGACGGATGCGGATCGGGTCGCGCTCAATGCACAGACGGTGGAGCCCGGCGGCGTGCGTGTCGTCACCGGTGCCGGCACTGGCCTGGGGCTGGCCTACATGCTGACGGATCCCGACGGCGGCAGCCGCAGTTTTGCCAGCGAAGGCGGGCATGTCGATTTCGCGCCGGCCAACGCGCTGCAGGATCGCCTGCTCGACCGGTTGCGGGCGGCCTATGGCCATGTGTCTTGGGAGCGCGTGGCATCAGGGTCGGCCATGAACGACTTGTACCGTTTCTGCTGTGCCGAGAAGAACGCCGTGCCGCCCGACGAGGACGTCGACGGTGCTGCGCTGGTCGCACGCGCAGGGGCCGGCGATCCGGCGGCTGAAGCAGCCCTCGATTTGTTCACCGATTTATATGGGGCCTGGGTCGGCAACGTGGCATTGCTGTTCCAGCCGGGCGGCGGCTTGTATGTCGCGGGGGGGATTGCGACGCACCTGCAGGCCCGGATGCGGTCGCCGCGCTTCATGGCCGCAGCCGCCGACAAGGGCCGAATGCGCAGCGTGGTCGAGCGCACGCCGATTTTTCTTGTCACCAATACCCGGCTGGGCGTGCAGGGCGCCATAGCGACTGCGTTTGCCCATGCCTGATGAATCTGTGAGCATCGTATCAACTATCAACAAACAGCAATCCGGAGCGGGACATGACTATTTCCAAGGATGAACAGGAGCGGCTCTACCGCTATTACACCGAACCCAAGATGGTGACCGACCTCACGCGCAGGACGCTGGCGCTGGTGCTCGCGGGCGGCGAGGGATCACGGCTGAAGGATCTGACCGCCTGGCGCGCCAAGCCGGCGGTGCCGGTCGGCGGCAAGTACCGCATCATCGACTTTGCGCTGTCCAACTGCGTCAACTCGGGCATTCGCCGCATCGGTGTGCTCACCCAGTACAAGTCGCATTCGCTGATCCGGCACTTGCAGCGGGCCTGGGGCTTCATGCGCGCCGAGATCGGCGCGTTCGTGGAGATTCTTCCGGCGCAGCAGCGTACCAACAAGAAGGAGTGGTACCAGGGCACGGCCGATGCGCTGTTCCAGAACATCGACATCATGCAGCGCCATCACCCGGAGTATGTGCTGGTGCTGGGCGGCGATCACGTCTACACCATGGATTACTCCGAGATGCTGCTGTACCACGTGCAGACTGGCGCGGATTTCACTGTCGGCAGCATCGAGGTGCCGGTGGCCGAGGCGAGCGGATTCGGCGTGATGTCGGTCGACAAGGACATGCGCATCACGCATTTCACCGAAAAACCGAAACATCCCGACAGTATTCCCGGCAAGCCCGGCACGGCCCTGGTGTCGATGGGCATCTATATTTTTTCCAAGGATTTTCTCTACAAGACGTTGATCGACGACGCCGGCAATCCTCATTCCGCGCACGACTTCGGAAAAAACATCATCCCCGACAATATCGAACAGGCCCGGGCGATGGCCTTCCCATTCCGCAACAAGGAAGGCTTGCCCGCCTATTGGCGCGATGTGGGGACGCTGTATTCCTACTGGCAGACCAATATGGAGTTGTGCTCGGTGGAGCCGGAGCTCAACCTGTACAACCGCGATTGGCCGATCTGGACCTACCAGCCGCAATATCCACCGGCCAAATTCATTTTCGACGATGAAGGCCGGCGCGGCGAGGCGATCGATTCGCTGATCGCGGGCGGCTGCATCCTGTCCGGAGCCCGGGTCAAGCGCTCGGTACTGTTCTTTGCCACCACGGTGGAAAGCTACAGCCTGATCAAGGACAGCGTGATCCTGCCCAAGGTCAGCATCGGCAGCCATTGCCGGATCAGCCGCGCCATCATCGACAAGGGCTGCGTGATCGAAGACGGCACGGTGATCGGCGAGGATCCGGTGGAGGATGCCAAGCGCTTTCACGTGACGCCTGAGGGCATCGTCCTGGTGACCCCGGCCATGCTCGGGCAGAACCTGTACGCGAGGCTGCAAAATGACTACGACGGCTAAATCGCTCAACGTGGTGCTGTGCTGGCACATGCATCAGCCGTATTACCGCGAGGGCCTCAAGGGCGCGTATCACCTGCCCTGGGTCTATCTGCACGGCATCAAGGACTACAGCGACATGGCCGCGCATCTTGAGCGCCATCCGGCGATGCGTGCGGTGGTGAACTTCGCACCGGTGCTGCTGGAGCAGTTGGACGATTATGCGCAGCAGCTCGATGGCCTGTTGAAGCACGGCAAACCCACCCAGGACCATATGCTGAATCTGTTGTCCGGCGTCGAGCGCATCCCGTCGGATGTCGCCAGCCGTCTGCGCATCGTTCAGGACTGCCAGCGTTGCCACGCCCCGCGCATGATCCATCCGTATCCCGCGTTCCATCGCCTGCTGCGCATGATCGGCGCAACGGACGCCGCCGGCGTCGGCAGCACCGGCCTGCAGTGGCACCTGGGCTATCTCTCCGAACAGTATTTCCTCGATCTGCTGACCTGGTATCACCTCGCCTGGCTGGGCCAGTCGCTGCGGTCGCTGCCGCTGGTGCAGCGGCTGATGGCGCAGGAAAAGGGCTTTTCCGCGGCCGACCGCCACGAGTTGCTGCACCTGGTGCAGCACTGCATGGCCGGGCTGATCCCGCGTTACCGTGCGCTGGCCGATCGCGGTCAGGTCGAACTGTCGATGACGCCTTACGGCCACCCCATCGTGCCGCTGCTGAACGATTTTTCCAACCTGCGCGATGCGCTGCCCGACGTTCCTGCGCCCGAAGCGGCCATCTACCCGGGCGGTGCCGAGCGTTCGCGCTGGCACCTGCAACATGGCGTCGAGGTGTTCGAACGCTACTTCGGAAGGAAGCCGGCGGGCGTGTGGCTGTCCGAGGGCGGGGTGAGCGAGGATGCGCTGGCCCAGCTCGACGCGATGGACTTCGCCTGGACCGCCTCCGGCGAGGGCGTGTGGCGCAGCAGCTGCGCCAAATCGGGCTGTCCGGAAGGCGAAATCCAGAGCAAGCGGACGCTGTTCTCGCCGGCCCGCATCGACGGTTTCAATACGCGGGTGTTTTTCCGCGACGACGGCCTGTCCGACCTGATCGGCTTCAAGTACAGCGACTGGCACGCCGACGATGCAGTGGGGGATTTCGTCCAGCATCTGGAAAACATCGCCACGTTCTTCGGCAAGGATGCCAGCCGCCATGTGGTCTCGGTCATCCTCGACGGCGAAAATGCCTGGGAGTACTACCCCGACAACGGCCATCATTTTCTGGATGCGCTCTATGCCACCTTGTCCGCCCATCCCACGCTCAAGGTCAGCACCTTTGCCGAACAGGCCATCCACTCGCCGGCCAGGCCGATGAAGCGGCTGGCGGCCGGCAGCTGGGTCTATGGCAGCTTTTCGACCTGGATCGGCTCGGAAGACAAGAACCGCGGCTGGGATTACCTGGTCGCCGCCAAGCAGGCCTACGACAGCGTGGCTGCATCAGGCAAGCTGAATGCCGACCAGATGGCCTTGGCTACCCGCCAGCTTGCCGTGTGCGAAGGCTCCGACTGGTTCTGGTGGTTCGGCGACTACAACCCCGCGGGCAGCGTCAGCGACTTCGAACAGCTGTACCGAACCCAGTTGCGCGAACTCTATCGCCTGCTCGGCGTGGCGCCGCCGGCCCTGCTTGACGTGCCGCTGTCCTCCGGCGGCGGCTGGGCGGAGAACGCTGGCACCATGCGCAGGAACGCTGGATGAATTTCGACACCCATCGCGCCGGCCTGCTGCTGCATCCGACCTCGCTGCCGTCCGGCACGCTGGCCGACGCCGCGCGCTGGCTGGATTTCATGCAGGCGGCCGGGTTCGGCGTGTGGCAGATGCTGCCGCTGGGCATCCCGCTGACCGGGCTGTCGCCTTACCAGTGCGCATCGGCGTTTGCGGTCAATCCTGCGCTGTTTCCTGCGGTACGGGTGGACATGCGCCGCTTTGTCGGCTGGCATAAGCGGCAGCGCCACTGGCTCGACGACTATGCGCGCTTCATCATTCTCAAGGCGGAACACGGCGGCGCGCCCTGGACCGACTGGCCCGTGCCGCTGCGCGATCGCGACGTACAGGCCCTGGCCGCATTCGACGCTGCGCATGCCGATGCACTGAAGGCGGTGATGGTCGAACAGTATCGCGCGGCCGTGTACTGGCAGGGCATCCGCGCCGCAGCGGCCGAGCGTGGCATCCAGCTGTTCGGCGACATGCCGATATTCGTCGCCCACGACAGTGCCGACGTGTGGGCGCAGCGCAGTCTGTTCCTGCTGGATGCAGACGGGCATCCCACGGTGGTGGCCGGCGTGCCGCCGGATTATTTTTCCGCAACCGGCCAGCGCTGGGGCAATCCGCACTACAACTGGGACGCGATGCGGACCGACGGGTTTGCCTGGTGGCGAACGCGGCTCGAAGCCCATTTCGAATGGTTCGATCTGGTACGCATCGACCACTTTCGCGGGCTGGTGGCGGCCTGGGAGATTCCCGCGCAGGAGCCCACCGCAATCCATGGCGAATGGGTGGCGGCACCCGGCGCAGAATTGCTGCAGGCGATTGCGGACGAGATGGGCGAGCTTCCGCTGGTGGCGGAAGATCTGGGCATCATCACACCCGACGTCACCGAGCTGCGGCACCAGTTTGGCTTGCCCGGCATGGCTGTGTTGCAATTCGCGTTCGACCATCACGCCGACAATCCGCACAAGCCGGAAAATGTTCACCCCGACACCGTCTATTACACCGGCACCCACGACAACGACACCACGTTGGGCTGGTGGAGTTCGCAGCCTGACGAGGTCCGCCATCAGGTCATGCAGCAGATGGGGGTCGACGATCCCGCTGCGCTGCCCACGGCGATGATCGACACGGTGCTGCACAGCCGCGCCGCACTGGCGATGCTGCCGCTGCAGGACGTGCTGAATCTCGGCAGCGCGGCGCGCATGAATACGCCAGGCACCAACAGCGGAAACTGGACCTGGCGCTTCGAATGGGATGCGCTGACCCCCGACCTGGCCCCCCGTTTGCTACAACAATTACAGAAAGCACATCGATGCGAGACGCCACACTGTCCATGAAAGCTCCCAGGCACGCCCCCCCTCCTGCTATCGATCCGTCGATCCTGCGCGTGCAGAGCGGTACGCATCACGATCCGTTCGAAGTGCTGGGCGTGCACGCCCAGTCCGACGGCAGCATCCTGATCCGCACCTTCCTGCCCGCCGCTGAAGCCGTCGAGACGGCAGGCGGCCCGATGACGCGGGTGGCCGGAACCGACTGCTTCGAGCGGCTGCTGCCGGCAGGCAGCACGGTCGATCCGCATCCGGTTCTGCGCTGGCAGGACAAGGGGGCTGGCAATTGGCACGATACCCGCTGCCCCTACAGCTTCGGTCCGCAACTGGGCGAGATGGATCTCTATCTGCTCGGTGAGGGACGCCATTTCGAAGCCTGGAAGGTGCTCGGCGCGCGTCTGAAAACCATCGACGGCGTGGCCGGCTGCCTGTTCGCGGTGTGGGCGCCGGCGGTGCAGCGCGTCAGCGTGGTCGGCGACTTCAACGACTGGGACGGCCGCCGCCACCCGATGCGCTGCCGCGGCACTTCGGGCATCTGGGAACTGTTCATCCCCGGCCTCGACGCCGGGCATGCCTACAAATATGAAATCCTCGGTCGCCACGGCCATCTGGTGAGGAAGACCGACCCCTATGCGCGACAGATGTTCCTGCGCCCGGAAACCACCAGTTGCGTGCCGGACGACGAACCCTATGTCTGGCAGGACGACAGCTGGATCGCCGCACGCGCGCATTTCGACTGGCAGCACCGGCCGATCAGCATCTACGAACTGCACCCCGGTTCCTGGCGGCGGCATGCCGATGGCAGCTTCTATACCTGGGGCGAGCTGATCGCCGAGCTGATTCCCTACGTGCTCGATCTCGGCTACACCCACATCGAACTGTTGCCGGTGGCCGAGCACCCGCTCGATGCTTCGTGGGGCTACCAGGTATCGGGCTATTACGCGCCGACCGCGCGTTTCGGCTCGCAGCACGATTTCCGCGCCTTCGTCGATGCCTGCCACCAGGCCGACATCGGCGTGCTGCTCGACTGGGTGCCGGCGCATTTTCCCAAGGATGATTTTGCGCTCGCGCGCTTCACGGGCGAGCCGGTATACGAGCACGCCGACCCGCGCCGCGGCGAGCACCAGGAATGGGGCACGCTGGTGTTCGACTTCGGCCGCAACGAGGTGCGCAATTTTCTGGTCGCCAACGCGCTGTACTGGCTGGACGAGTTCCACATCGACGGTCTGCGCGTCGACGCCGTAGCCTCGATGCTCTATCTCGACTACTCGCGCAATCCGGGCGAATGGCTGCCCAACCAGTTCGGCGGGCGCGAGAACATCGAGGCGGTGCATTTTCTGCGCGAGATGAACACCGAGGTGCACGGACGCTTTCCCGGCGTGCTCACCATCGCCGAGGAGTCGACCGCGTGGCCGGCGGTGTCGCGCCCGATCGAACTCGGCGGGCTGGGTTTTTCGATGAAGTGGAACATGGGCTGGATGAACGACAGCCTCGACTATATCGAGAAGGAACCGGTCTACCGCAAATACCAGCACAACCAGCTGACTTTCAGCCAGGTGTATGCGTGGACCGAGAACTTCGTGTTGCCGCTGTCGCACGACGAAGTGGTGCACATGAAGAAGAGCCTGCTCGACAAGATGCCGGGCGACACCTGGCAGCGCTTCGCCAACCTGCGGCTGTTCTATGCCTGGCACTATGCGCATCCCGGCAAGAAGCTGCTGTTCATGGGGGGCGAGTTCGGCCAGTGGAACGAATGGAAGGAAGCCGGTCAGCTCGACTGGGCGCTGCTCGATTTCCCCGCGCACGACAGCATTCGCGCCCTGCTGCGCGACCTCAATCACCTGTATCGCAACGAGCCGGCGCTGCACGCGTTCGACTTCGATCCGCGCGGGTTCCGCTGGATCGACTGCCACGATGCCGACCAGTCGGTGCTGAGTTTCGTGCGCCAGGGACCGGAGGCGTCGGCGCCGATGGTGGTGCTGCTGAACTTCACGCCGGTGCCGCGCCGCGGCTACCGCATCGGCGTGCCGTCGGGTTCGGCATGGTGCGAAGTGCTGAATACCGATTCGATGTATTACGGCGGCAGCAACCTCGGCAACGGCGGTCCGCTGCATCCGCAGAACCTGCCGTGGATGGGTTTCGAACACTCCGTGGAGGTGACGATCCCGCCGCTTGGCGCTATTTTCCTCAAACCCTGCAGTTGATTCGATCCAATAAAAACGACGGACAAGAATAATGAAACGCGGAGCACTCAAAGTCATGTTCGTAGCCAGCGAAGCCTTTCCGCTGGTGAAAACCGGCGGGCTGGGCGATGTGGTCTACAGCCTGCCCCACGCCCTGCACGACCGCGGCGCCGATATCCGGCTGGTGCTGCCGGGCTATCGCGCGCTGCTGCGCCAGCTCGACCAGGTGCGCATCCTCGGCTGGCTCGACGTGCGCGGCGCCGAAGGCATTGTCAGCGCACGCATCCTGGAAACGCGCCATCCCGATTTTGCGTTTCCGCTGTGGGTGGTCGACTGCCCGCCGCTGTTCGACCGCGCGGGCAATCCTTATGTCAATGCCGGCGGCCAGGACTGGCCGGACAACGCCGAGCGCTTTGCGGTATTTGCGCGGGTCGCGGCGTTGCTGGCGCAGGATGCACTGGATATCGGCTGGCAGCCGGCGGTGGTACATACGCACGACTGGCAGACCGGTCTGGTGTCGGCATTCCTGGCTGACCAGCCGCAGCGTCCGAAAACCGTGTTCACCATCCACAACCTGGCCTATGGCGGCCATTTTTCGCATACCGATTTCGTCCGCCTGCAGTTGCCCAGCCCGTGGTGGTCGCCGGAAGGCGTTGAATTCCACGGCGGCTTTTCCATGTTGAAGGCGGGCATCGTCTACGCCGACGCCGTCACCACGGTGAGCCCCACCTATGCCGCCGAAATCTGCACGCCGGCATTCGGCTTCGGACTGGATGGCCTGCTGCTGTCCCGGCAGCACAAGCTGCACGGCATCCTCAACGGGATCGACACCCGCATCTGGAATCCGTCCACCGATCCGCATTTGCCGGCGCATTATTCGATGAGCCGCATCCTCCCGGGCAAGCGGCGCAACAAGCAGGCGCTGCTCGAACGCTTTCTGCCGCACGCCGACGATGCCGCGATGCAGGCGCCGCTGCTGGGTCTGGTGGGGCGGCTGGTCGAGCAGAAAGGCGTCGACTGGGTGCTGGCGGCGATCCCGGTGCTGCTTGCCGAAACCGACGCGCGCGTCGTGCTGCTGGGCAGCGGCCAGGCCGTGTACGAACAGAAGCTGACGCGCCTGGCCAGACAGCATCCGGATCGCGTATTCGTCGTCATTGGCTACGACGAGCCGCTGGCGCACCAGATCGAGGCGGGCGCCGACCTGTTCCTGATGCCGTCGCGCTTCGAACCGTGCGGACTGAACCAGATGTACAGCCTGCGCTACGGCACGCCGCCGGTCGTGTTCAAGACGGGCGGCCTGGCCGACACCGTGGTCGACGCGACCGCGACGACGCTGGACGACGCCAGCGCAACCGGGTTCGTCTTCGATACCCCCGACGTGCACGCCTTTCTGCTGGCCATCCACCGTGCGCTCGAGCTGTATCGCCAGCCCACGCAGTGGCGGCGCCTGCAGCAGACCGGCATGCGCCAGTCGTTCGACTGGTCGGACAGCGCCGGCCACTATCTTGCGCTCTATTCCCTATGACCTCAGCGAGAGCCCCCATGTCAGACGATCCAAGCACCGCTCCCTGTCCCGTCGCCCTGAATTCCTTGCCGAGCAGCAGCGAGTCGCTCGCCCGCGATTTCGAACGTTACCAGTTCTATCACCTGGGTCGACTTCATGGCAGCCCGCCGGTCTACAGCTACCAGGCCCTGGCCTGGACGCTGCGCGACCGCCTGATGTCGGACTGGATGAATACCTACAGGGCGCGCGATCAGCCGGGCAAGCGGCGCGGTTACTACCTGTCGCTGGAGTTCCTGATCGGGCGTGCACTGGCCAATCATGTGCTCAACCTGGGGCTGGACGAGGCGACGCGCGAAGCCTTGCACGGGTTCGGCCAGACGCTGGAAAACGTGGCCGAGCAGGAAACCGATGCCGGCCTGGGGAATGGCGGCCTGGGGCGGCTGGCCGCGTGCTTCATGGACAGCTGCGCCACCCTGAACCTGCCGGTGATGGGCTACGGCATCCATTACGAATACGGCATGTTCCACCAGCATATCGAAAACGGCTATCAGATCGAGGACCCGGATCACTGGCTGCGCGACGGCAATCCGTGGGAGGTCGAGCGATCCGAATTCACCTGCCGCGTGCCGTTCGGCGGCCATGTCGAACACTTCCAGGACAAGGAGGGGATACCGCGCGCACGCTGGGCCGACACCAACGATGTGCTGGCGATTCCGTTCGACATCCCGATTTCGGGCTACCGCAACCACGCGGTCAACACCCTGCGCCTGTGGAAGTCGGCGGCCACCGACGAATTCGACCTCAACGAATTCAATGCCGGAAGCTATACCGAGGCCGTGCAGGCAAAAAACCATGCCGAGCACATTTCCATGGTGCTCTATCCCAACGATGCCAGCGAAAGCGGCAAGGAACTGCGCCTGCGCCAGCAGTATTTCCTGGCCTCGGCCAGCCTGCAGGATGCGTTGCGTCAGTGGATTGCCGCGGGGAACAAGGACCTCAAGCGCTTCGCCCAGGACAACGTGTTCCAGATGAACGACACCCATCCGACCATTGCGGTGGCCGAACTGATGCGCCTCCTGCTCGACGAGGCGCGCATGCAGTGGGACGAGGCCTGGGCGATCACCTCCCGCTGCATGGCCTACACCAACCACACGCTGTTGCCGGAGGCGCTGGAGCGCTGGCCGGTGGCGCTGTTCGAACGCCTGCTGCCGCGCCCGCTGGAGATCATCTACGAAATCAATGCGCGCTTCCTGCGCGAGGTGTCGATCAAATGGCCGGGCGACAACGACCGCCGTCGCCGCANNACCTCGCCATCGTCGGCAGCTTCTCGGTCAACGGCGTCGCAGCGCTGCACTCGAAGCTCTTGCAGGAAGGCTTGTTCCGCGATTTCGTCGAACTGTGGCCGGGCAAGTTCAACAACAAGACCAACGGCGTCACCCCGCGCCGCTGGGTGGCGCACGCCAACCCCGGCATGAGCGCGCTGATCAGCCGGCAGATCGGCGAAGACTGGGTCGCCGATCTGTCGCAGCTGGAAAAGCTGAAGCCGCTGGCAGGGTCGGGACATGAGGCGTTCCATGCCGAATGGCGCGCGGCAAAACGCGCCAACAAGGTACGCCTCGCCGAACTGGTCGAAGCCGAGTGCGGGGTCGAGTTGNNGGCGGCAAGGCCGCGCCGGGCTATGTCATGGCCAAGCGCATCATCAAGCTCATCAACAGCGTGGCCGACGTGGTCAACGCCGACCCCGACGTCGACGGGCGCCTGAAGGTCGCCTTCCTGCCCAACTACCGGGTGACCAGCATGGAAATCATCGCGCCGGCAACCGATCTCTCCGAGCAGATCTCGACCGCCGGCAAGGAAGCCTCCGGCACCGGCAACATGAAATTCATGATGAACGG
>DONB01000259.1:38612-42842 GCA_003510325.1 Thiobacillus sp.
GCGGGTCTCGCAGGCCTGGCAGGACGAAGGCCGATGGACCCGGATGAGCCTGCTCAACACGGCGTCGAGCGGATTCTTCTCGACCGACCGCACCATGCAGGAGTACAACGCCGACATCTGGAAGCTGAAATAGACGTGCTCTCCCGCGGCTGCGCCCAACAAAAAGGCCGGGTTTCCCCGGCCTTTTTGTTGGGCTGAAACGCGGCTTACGCCGCCTGCACCGGTATGGCGTGGCGGGTATCCATNNATCCATGATGCGGTTGTCCGCATCCACGTAGACCAGTTCCGGCTCGTAGCGCGCCAGTTCCAGTTCGTTGTAGGTCGCGTAGGTCGCGATGATGACGAGGTCGCCCGGATTCGCCTTGTGCGCGGCGGCGCCGTTCACCGAAATGATGCCGGAATCGCGCGCGGCGCGAATGGCATAGGTGGTGAAACGCTCGCCGTTGGTGACGTCGTAGATCTGGATCTGCTCGTACTCGTGGATGTCGGCCGCGTCCAGCAGGGTTTCGTCGATGGCGCACGAGCCTTCGTAATGCAGCTCGGAATGCGTGACGGTCGCCCGGTGCAGCTTGGACTTGAGCATCGTTCTTTGCATGACGGTGCCCTCACAAAAAATGGAGGGTCATTATACCAAAATGACCCTTTCATCCAGAAGTCCATGCAGGCCTTCCGGACGGGCTGCCTGACCCGGCTGGTCATTGCCGTTGCCGGGCGATCAATGCAGGTGCAGCTGCATGCCCAGATAGTCGAAGAACAGGCAGTACGCCATGATCGGCAGGGGAAGGCCGAGCAGTGTGCCGACGAAGTAATCGCGAAAGCGGGCGCCCGACAGGGCGAGGCTGTAATTGAGCGGGGGAGCCGTCTGGAACAGCATTCTCAACAGCACGATGCTCCTGACCGGATGGGCGTCGAGCCGGTCCAGCAGACGCGTCGCGAGTGTGCCCTTCAGGCTGCGGAGTGCATCGCCACCCACAAGACGGATGGAAAAGTAGGTGACGGTGCACGACACCATGGCCGCGACATAGGTGGCCATTCCGCCCCAGGTTTTCCCCAGTGCGAGCACCGCCGCCGCCAGAAAAATCCAGCCCGGTATCTGCACCAGATTGCCGAGGGTGAAAATCAGGATGAAAACGACCAGCCCGGTGATCGGGTCGTCGATCAGTATCTGATGCAGGTAGGCCAGATTGAAATGGCTGCGCAGGCCGGACAGCTCGAAGATCGCCAGCAGCAGGACCAGAAACAGGAGAACCGCGAGAAGCCGCTTGTAAGGGCTCACAGGGTACATGGGGGCGGATGCGACGGGCCTTATCGACGCGAGGCCGGATTGGCGAACTCGATATTGTCGATCAGCCGGGTTGCGCCCAGCCACGCCGCGCCCAGCACCACCAGCCTTTCGCTGTCGATGCCGGGCGCCTGCAGCGTGGCGGCGTCGCGCAATGCGACGTAGTCGACGCGCCAGCCGGCCATCTTCAGGTGGCGGGCGGCAAGGGCGCACAGCGCTTCATCGTCGCGCTCGCCCGCCTGCATGGCGGCGACGATGGCGGCGAGTTCGCGCTGCAGCAGCGCCGCCTGGATGCGCTCGGACGTGCCGAGGTAGGCGTTCCTGGAGCTCATCGCCAGTCCGTCGGCTTCGCGCAGGGTCTCGCCCGCGACGATGTCGATCGGCAGGTTGAATTGCCGCACCAGTTCCCGAATCACCCGCAGTTGCTGGAAGTCCTTCTTGCCGAACAACGCGACGCGCGGCTGCACCAGATTGAAGAGCTTCAGCACCACGGTCGCGACGCCGCTGAAATGGCCGGGGCGGAAGGCGCCGCACAGATCGTTCGCCAGCGACTCGGGCGGCTGCACGGTGAAGGTCTGCGGCACCGGATACATCTCGGCGACGTCGGGCGCGAACACCAGGTCGCAGCCGGCGGCGGCGAGCTTGTCGCAGTCGGCGGCCAGCGTGCGCGGATAGCGCTCGAAGTCTTCACCTTCGCCGAACTGCAGCGGGTTGACGAAGATGCTCGCCACCACCGGCTGGCCGTGAAGCTTCGCCAGGTCGACCAGCGACACGTGCCCGGCATGCAGATTGCCCATGGTCGGGACGAACGCGGTGCCGGCGTGTCCGGCAAGCGCGGCGCGCAGCTCGGCGGCGGTGTGGACGACCTGCATCAGAAGCTGTGCTCGGCGGCGGGGAAACTGCCGTCCTTCACCGCGGCGACGTAGGCGCCCACGGCGGCCTCGATGCCGTCGGCGCCGGCCAGGAAATTCTTCGAGAACTTCGGCGCGCGCGGATACAGGCCCAGCATGTCGTACAGCACCAGCACCTGGCCGGAACAGTCGGCGCCGGCGCCGATGCCGATGGTGGGAATCGCCAGCGCCTCGGTGACGGTCTTCGCCAGCGCGGCCGGCACCATCTCCAGCACGATCAGCCCGGCACCGGCGGCTTCCAGTGCTTGCGCATCGGCGATCAGCTGCGCCGCGGCGGCGTCCTCGCGCCCCTGCACCTTGTAACCGCCGAGCTGGTTGACCGACTGCGGCAGCAGGCCGACGTGCGCGCACACCGGGATGCCGCGCTGGGTCAGGAAAGCCACCGTCTCGACCATCACCGCGCCGCCTTCCAGCTTGACCATGTGCGCACCCGCCGCCATCAGCCGCGCACTGGCGGAAAACGCGCGTTCGGGCGACGGCTGGTAGCTGCCGAAGGGCAGGTCGGCGACGATGAAGGCGCGTTCGGTGCCGGCGGCGACGCAGCGCGTGTGGTAGGTCATTTCGGCGAGCTTCACCGGCAGGGTCGAGGTGTGGCCCTGCACCACCATGCCGAGCGAATCGCCGACCAGCAGCACCTCGACGCCAGCGGCGTCGAGCACGCGCGCAAAGCTGGCGTCGTAGCAGGTGAGCACGGCGATCTTTTCGCCCTTGCCGCGCATCGTCTTGAGGGTGGACAGGGTGAGGCTCATCTCAGGCCGCCCGGCTGAAGAATTCGCGCGGGCCGCGCATCTTGCTCACGCGTTCGACCAGCAGCTCGAAATCGGCTTCGCTCTCCGCGAAATTGAGGTTGCTGGTGTTGACGATGAGCAGCGGCGCGGCCTCGTAGCGATGGAAGAACTCGCTGTAGCTGTTGGCCAGGCGCTGCAGGTAGCCCGCATCCATGCCGCGCTCGAAGTCCACACCGCGGCGCCTGACGCGTTCCTGCAGCACGTCGATCGGCGCCTGCAGGTAGATCACCAGGTCGGGCGTCGGCGCCTGTGGCGCCAGGTCGGCATAGACCTTCTGGTACAGCTCGAATTCGTCGTCGTCCAGGTTCAGGCGTGCGAACAGCATGTCCTTGTCGACCAGGAAATCCGACACCGTGCCGGCGCGGAACAGGTCGCCCTGAGCCAGGTCGCGCAGCTGGCGCGTGCGGTCGAACAGGAAATGCAGCTGCGTCGGCAGCGCGTAGCGTTTCGGTTCCTGGTAGAAACGCGGCAGGAACGGATTGTCGCCGGCATTTTCCAGCAAGGTGTCGGCATCGAGCCGCTCGGCCAGCTTGTGGGTGAGGCTGGTCTTGCCGGCGCCGATCGGGCCTTCGACCACGACGTAACGGTAGCGCGACAGCGTCATGCGTTGATGGCGGCAGCGGGAGGAGGAAGCACGGCCACGCTCTGCTCCGCGCACGCATCGAGCCAGTCGGCGGCGCGGCCGCGGCCGGGGATCACGGTGTCGGGCGCGATTTCCAGCAGCGGCAGCAGCACGAAGCCGCGCTCGGTCATGCGCGGATGCGGCAGCGTGAGGCCTTCTTCATGGAAATGCGCGCTGCCGTACAGCAGCAGGTCGAGATCGAGCGTGCGCGGCGCGTTGCGGAAGCTGCGCTCGCGGCCGTGGCGGTGTTCGATGTCGAGGAGCGCGAGCAGCAGCGCACGCGGCGCAAGTTCGGTTTCCACTTGCGCCACCGCATTGATGAAGTCGGGCTGGTCGACGTAGCCGACCGGCGCCGAGGCATACAGGCTGGAACGCGCGATCAACCGGGTGGCGGGCAGGCGGTCGAGTTCGGCGAGCGCGTATTCCACCTGCGCTGCCGGGTCGTTGAGGTTGGCGCCGAGGCCAATGGTCGCCGTCACCTTCATGCCGGTTGCGTCTCGGCGGCGGATTCCCCCGGCTTCCTGCGCTTGCGCTTGCGGCGCGGCTTGGGCGAGCTGTCGGCCTTCAGCATGGTGGCGCGCTCGTCGTCATCGACGTCCTGGAAGCGCGTCCACCAGTCGCCGAGCT
>DONB01000264.1 GCA_003510325.1 Thiobacillus sp.
GGACGCGAAAAGATCAAGCTGGAGTCCACTGCGGGCACCGGCCATTTCTACACCACCACCAAGAACAAGAAGACCATGCCGGAGAAAATGGAGATCAGCAAGTTCGATCCCAAGGCTCGCAAGCATGTGATGTACAAGGAAACCAAGCTGAAGTAATCCGGCTTGCCCCAATAAAAAACCCGCCTTTCGGCGGGTTTTTTATTGCCCGTGCCGGCGGCCCGAANNCGACTGGATGCCGCTGTCTTCGGCGCGCTTGCACCAGGCCTGCAACTGCTCCAGCAACTGCTCGCGGCTGGCGGTGGAGCGGCCCCAGATGGCGGCCAGATCTTGGCGCATGCGGTAGACGGTCTGCAGGCGCTCGCTCTTGCCCAGAAGCGTTTCAAGTTCGGCCTTGTCGGAAGCCGCCAGTTCGGCCGGCTCCTTGTGCAGCCAGCGGCGGAAGCTGTCGAAGTTCCAGTTCTGCGGCAGGTTTGCGCTTGCCTTCAGCTTGGCAATTTCGGCCGCGCTGTCCGCGCGCACGCTTTTCACGAAGCGCGTCATCACGTCGTAGCGATGGGTGATGACGGCCTGCAGGGTGTCGAGATCGCACAGCGGCTTGGCGGGCTGCCATTTCACCGTCGGCGCCACCTTGCGGACAGTGGCGAGGCCCACGTAGGACATCAGCTTGATGTAGAGCCAGCCGATGTCGAATTCGTACCACTTGTTCGACAGCCGCGCCGAGGTGCCGTAGGCGTGGTGGTTGTTGTGCAGCNNATGCCGTTGATGATGCCGGCGGCGGTCACCGGAATCCACGCCATCTGTACCGCCCAGATGGTCAGGCCGATGGGGCCGAACAGGGCAAGGTCGATCGCCATCATCAGCCAGATGCCGGCGGCCGAATGACCGCTATAGACGTTGCGCTCAAGCCAGTCGTCGGGCGTGCCATGACCGTATTTTTCCAGCGTCTCGGCGACCTTGGCTTCGGCACGATACAGTTCGGAGCCTTCCCAGAAGACCTTCTTGATGCCACGCGTCTGCGGGCTGTGCGGGTCTTCGGCGGTTTCGCATTTGGCGTGATGCTTGCGGTGGATGGCGACCCATTCCTTGGTGACCATGCCGGAAGTGAGCCACAGCCAGAAACGGAAGAAATGGCTGACGATAGGATGCAGGTCGACGGCGCGATGCGCCTGCGACCGGTGCAGGAAAATGGTGACGGCGGCGATCGTGATGTGGGTCAGTCCCAGCGCGGCCAGTACATAGCCCCACCACGGTAAATCCAACAAGCCTAATTGCATGGTTTTCGATTCCTAAAAAAGGACAATTACGTCCGGTAATATACGGATAAACCCCATAAAAATCAAGGGTTATTCGCAGTCACATTTGCAGCAGGTGTGGCCAGATGGACGACGCGCTGCGGGAACGGGATCTCGATTCCGGCTAGCTTGAAACGCCGCCAGATCGCCCAGTTGATGTCGGAGCGCAGATTGTTCTGCCCCTCGCTCGGATCACGTATCCACACGGCCAGCTCCAGCACGATGCCATTATCGGCAAATATCTTCAAAAATACCTTGGGCAGATTGTCCGAATCGTCGAACACCACCCGTTTCTGGTCGTGCGCCGCTTCCAGCATCAGCGCTTCGGCCTGCTCCAGATCGGTATCGTAGGACACCTGAATCGGCAGCGCGACCCTCACATTAGGTTTCGACAGCGAGTGGTTGACCACCGTCTGGGTGATCAGGGTTTCGTTGGGGACGATGCTTTCGGTGCCGTCGAGCGACCTGAGCAAGGTATAACGGGTGTTGATCTGACTGACTTGACCGTATTTGCTGTCGACCGTGATCAGGTCGCCGATCCTGACCGAACGGTCGAGCAGGATGATGAAACCGGAAATATAGTTGCTGGCCACCTTCTGAAGGCCGAAGCCGATGCCCACGCCGAGCGCGCCACCGAACACCGACAGCACGGTGAGATCGATCCCCACCGCCGGCAGGGTCACCAGCACGGCCAGAATCAGAAACACCGTACGCGTGGCCTTGGACAGCGCCATGCGCAGCGACAGGTTCATCTGTTCGAAACCCATCACCCGCCGTTCGACCAGGNNAACCCCATCCCCCGCCGTTCGACCAGGCGAGCGAGCGTCAGCGCAATGATGATCGCCACCACGATCACCCCGGCTGCCTGCACCAGCAGCCACAGCGAGAATCGATGGCTGCCCGACTGGAACGACAAGGCCTCCATCGCCGCGTGGATGCGCGGCAACAGGCCGGTGATGTGCAGCGCGAACGCGCCCCAGATCAGCCAAGCGACCGTGCGCTCCCACAGCTTGAGCGATTCGCGCGGCTCGAACACGTAACGCAGCGCATAGATCGCCAGCCGCACCCCCATCAGTGCCAGCAGCAGCGGCACCGCCAGATCCAGCAGATGCGTGCTGGCGAGCCAGAGGCCCGCGACTTCCCGCCCCGGCAATAGCGCCAGCAGCATGACCAGAGGAAAGCCCACGCGGCGGNNCCTGCCCGCCCGGGCGACCACAGGGTGCCCGGCTTCTCGAGATAAGGCTTCGCCAGCCGCATGACGCTCCAGGCCGCCAGCGCGCACACCGCCAGCACGCCCAGTTGCCAAAGCAGGACGACGTCCTGACTGTCGGCGATGAGCCGCGTCAGCAGGTTGTCGAAGGGAACCGGCCGGGCCAAGCTCAGAAGTTCAGCGTGAGTTGCGCGGAGAGGATGTCGACCGAGGCGTCATAGGTCCCGGTCAAGGTCACCGGGCCGGTCTCGGTCTTGTTGATGCGCGCATCCTTGACGAAGAGATGCGCGTAGCCGACGTCGAGCATGCTCTTCGGCGACAACCGGTATTGCGCGCCGAATGCAATCCAGGTGCGGTCTTGGTCGGGAATGCGCGCGGTGCGATAGGTATCGGACACCGGCGTTTCATCGAACGCCAGTCCGCCACGCAGCGTCAGCTTGTCGTTGAGGCGGTAGTTGACGCCCACCGAATAGCGGTAGCTATCGTCCCATTTTTCCTCGGTGAGCCCGACCAGGGCGCCGTTGGTGCGCACAATGCGCAATTCGTAGAAATCGCTCCAGCCCGTCCAGCTCACATCCGCCATCAGATCCCAGCGATCGTTCAATTTGTGGAACAACGACAGCGACGCCGAATCCGGCAGAGTCGTGTCCGCTGTCACCGGGCCATTATTTGCGGGCAGACCCGAAAAGGTGACCGTTCCTTCCAGCGTATGGTCGACTTCGGAGCGATAAGCCAGGCCGATGCGCGTAGCCTCGCTCAGTTGCCATAGGGCACCGAGGTTGAAGCCCCAGCTATAGTCATCTCCCTTGATGGTAACCAAGCCCGCGGCGCTTGCACTGGTCAGCGTCGCCTCGGCGTACTGAAGGCTCACGCCTGCCCCCAGCGACAGGGCGTCGCTTGCCTTCCAGGCGATCGAGGGATTGAGGTTGACCGTCTTCAGTTCGGATTTGATCGCTTGCGTGCGGCCCGCCCAGGTAGGGTCGTACTCTGTCTTCAAGCCGAACGGTGCGTTCATGCCGATGCCCAGATACACGTCCGGCGTCAGGCGAAATGCATAGTAGGCGTTCGGCACCAGCGCGAGCCCGCCGGCATCGCCGCCATCACCGCCCCCGATCGTCGAGGTCCCGGTGAATTCGGCCTGCGGCTTGATCAGATGCCCGGCCAGCACCAGCTGCCGATCCGGCAGCATCGTCATGCCGGCCGGGTTGAAGAAAATCGTGCTGGCGTCCGTTGCCGCCGCAGCCTGGCCGGCATAGGCGTTGCCGAGGCCGCTGGCGTTCTGTTCGATCAGCGCGAAGCCGGCGGCATGGGCAAGCTGGGTACAGCCGGCCAGAACCAGACCTGCGGCCAGACGGTTAACACGAAGCGACATGTAGCTCTCCCTTGAGTATTGGAATCATCAGCGCGCGAAATCGGCATAGAGGGCATCGACCACCGCGCGGTAACGGTCGAGCACCTGGTTGCGTTTGACCTTGAGGGTAGGGGTCAACAGGCCCTCGTCCACGGTCCACGGTTTGAGTTCAAGGTGCAGCCTGCGGATCTGGGCATAGCCCGGAAAAGGCTTGAGCTGATGCGCCACATGCCTGGTCAGCGCCTTCACCACCTTGGGGTCGCGCAGCGTTGCGGGCTGCTGCGGGTCGACGTGCAGCCCGGCGGCAAACGCCTGCCAGTGCTCCTCGTTCAGCACGACCAGCGCGGAGAGGTAAGGCTTGCCCTCGCCGACGATCATCACCTGCTCGAACAGCGGATCGAGCAGGATGGCGGATTCCATGTCGCCGGGCGGCACCTTCTCGCCGTTGCTCAACACGATGATGTCCTTGATGCGGCCGATGATGGAATAGTGGCCGTCCGCGTCGACGCCGGCCTGGTCGCCGGTATGCAGCCACCCTTCGGCGTCGATCATGGCGCGCGTGGCCTCCTCGTTCTTCCAGTAGCCGCGCATCAGGCAGCGGCTGCGGGTGAGCAGCTCGTCGTCGTCGCCGATCTTCACCTCGACGCCGGGAAGTGCCTGGCCGATGCTGGACGGGACGTTGGACCAGGGACGGTTCACCGTCACCACCGGGCTGGATTCGGTCAGCCCGTAGCCCTGGTAGATCGGCACGCCGAGACCGACGAATACGCGTGCGATCTGGGGGCAGAGTGCGGCACCGCCGGAAATCGCCATTTTCAGCTGCCCGCCGAGTTTCTCGGTGACGTTGCCCGCCACCAGCTTCTTCAGCAGCGGCCACAGCAGTTGTTCCGGCGTCCATATGGCCCTGCCCTGGCTTCGCTCGAAGCGCCGCCAGCCGACCCGCACCGCCAGCCGGAACAGCAGGCGGGCGGCCAGGCCCTTCTTTTCCAGGCTGTCGAGAATGCGCGTGTAAACCCGCTCGTAGATGCGCGGCACGGAAACCAGAATGGTGGGGCGGATGAGTTGAAGATCCTGCGCCAGCTGGGCGATCGAGCGCGCGTAGGCCACTTCGGCGCCGAGCAGCATCGGCAGGTAATAGCCGCCGGTGCGTTCCAGCGTGTGCGACATCGGCAAAAAGGACAGGAACACCTCGTGCGGGCCGAAATCCGCGCACTGCGAGGCATAGAACGCGTTCCACAGCAGGTTTTCGTGCGTCAGCATCACGCCCTTCGGGCGACCGGTGGTGCCCGAAGTGTAGACGAGGCTCGCGAGCAGATCCGCTGACAGATGGCGCTCGGGGACCGGCGTGCCGGCCGCGTCGGCGANNCAACCAGGCTGACGATGCGCTGCAGGCTGTGCGCCGAGCCGGCGATCTCCGCCAGCTTCTTGTGCTGGAATTTGCCTTCGACCAGCAGAAGCCGGGCATCCGCATGGTCGAGGATGTAGGCGGCGTTATCAGGCCGGTCATCCAGATAGAGCGGCACCGTCACCAGGCCGAGGCCCAGCGCAGCCTGGTCGAAGATGACCCATTCGACGCTGTTCTTCAGCATCACCGCGACGCGGTCGCCCGGAACCAGGCCTTCTTTCGCCAATGCGGCCTGCCAGCGCGCCACCTCGGCCGCCACCTGCGCCCAGGTGAAACTCACCCAGGCATTGTCCGCCTCGTCGAACTGGCGGTAGGCCACCTGGTCCGGCGTCGCCGCGACGCGTGCGCGGAACAGGCCGCACAGCGTGCCGAGCGCATCGGGATGGAAGGGCGCAGCCGTCATGTCAACGTATCGAACCCGTTCAGGGAAACGCCGCATTGATAACTGCAAAGCCCCAATGGGTCAAGCATCGGACCTGACCAGGGCGGCAGCGAAAAACCCGTCCGTTCCATGCACCGCAGGCGAGAGTTTCAGCATGGCGCCGGTATCGAGCGGAACCCTGTTCTGCGCCAGAAGTTCGTTCACCGGCAAGAGCGTGAATCCGCCTTCCGCCAGCAGCGTCTCGACGATGGCCTCGTTCTCTTCCGGCAGCAGGCTGCAGGTTGCGTACACCAGCCGGCCGCCNNCGGCGCAGCGTGCCCAGGCCCGAACACGGCGCATCGACCAGCACGCGGTCGAGCTTGCCGGCGAGCCGCTTCACCCGGGTATCGTTCTCCGATGTGATCAATTGCGGCATCACGTTGGACAGCCCCGATCGCGCCAGCCGCGGCTTCAGATTCGCCAGCCGCTTTTCCGCCACGTCGAACGCATACAGGCGACCGGTCGACGCCATCATCGCGCCGATCGCGAGCGTCTTGCCGCCGGCACCGGCGCAGAAGTCGCACACCATCTCGCCGCGCCGCGCACCGAGCAACAGGGCCAGCAACTGGCTGCCCTCGTCCTGCACTTCCAGGCTGCCGTCGAGAAACAGCGGATGGCGGTTGATCGCCGGATGGTCCCTGAAGCGGAGGCCCCAGGGCGAATACGGCGTCGCCTCGACCGCCAGCCCTTCTGCCTGCAGTTGCGCCAGCACGGCGTCGCGGCCGGCCTTGTGCGCATTCACCCGCACGTCGAGCGGCGCCGGCTGCTGCAGCGCGCGGCCGAGCGCGAGGATCTCGGTGTCGCTCATCGTCTGCTGCAGCTTCTCGACCACCCAGTCGGGGAGTTCGGCAGCCACGGCCAGCGGCAGATCGTCCGTTTTGGCGCTGCGGATATGGTCGATGAGTTCGGGCTTGGCGAATTTTTCCAGCGTCGCGCCGCTCATGCCGCGCGACTTGATCAGCCACGCGATGATGAGCGTGCGCGGATTGGCGGCCGGCACCACCACCGACAGGTAGCGATAGCGCCGCAGCACGCCGAACACGGCTTCTGCCACAAAGGCGCGGTCATGCGAACCGAGCTTCTTGTGCTCGCGGAAAAACGCCGACAGCACGGCGTCGGCCGGACGCTTGAAATCCAGCACCAGATCGAGCGCCTGGGTGGCGAGTTGCAGCAGCGGCGGGGAGAGTTCCATCGGGGGCGTCAGGCAGGTTGGCGGACGGCAGGGACAGCCCTGCCAGGGGTTTACTCGTCTTCGCCGAGCTCGGGATCCCAGCCCTTCTCACGCGCACGATCGACCGCCATCTTGTACAGGGCGGTGTGGCGCTCGCGCAGTTCGGGCGGCAGGCGGCTGGGCAGGTTGCCGTACTTGTCCCATTCCGCTTCGATTTTTTCCGTCAATGCCTGCATCTGCCCGAGCTGCCAGCCGGCGCAGTCCTCGGTATCGGGGATGAAGCCGAACAGCCAGCCGTCGAGCACGACGCGCGCCAGCATGGTGACGCCGTGCTTGTCGTTATAAAAACCGGCATAAGTCATTTTGTTGTTCATGGTTGCAGATCTTTGTCCTTCTGGATTTCGTCGTAGGGGAAGCGCGTATGGCCATAGCGGATCACGAGCACCGCACAGGCCAGCAACAGCATCGAAGCGGTCACGCCCAGCATGCGCCAGACATCGAGGCTCTTCATGTCCAGCACCAGATACCGCGCCAGCGCCACGATGGCGATGTAGATGGGGAAGCGTACCGGCAACTGCCCGGAGCGGAAATACACGCCCACCATGGCGAGGATTTCCAGATACAGGAACAACAACAGCAGATCGGCCAGCGTCACGATGCCGGCATCGACCATGGCCTTCACTTCGAACCCGCCTGCCACCAAGGTGGCCAGCGTGATCACGACGAGACCGATGGCCTCGAAAGCACCCAGCACATTGAGGGCCAGACGCGATAATTGGCGGTCTTTGGCGGGGTTCATGACGTCACCGAACGAGTGGGGTGCAAGGATACCATCGGGGAGGCGCCAGCACTCATTTCGAACGCGCGTGCACCAGCCATTCTCGCCAGATGGCCACCGAAACCGCAAGCAGCGCCGGGCCCAGGAACAGGCCGATCAGGCCAAAGGCGTTGAGGCCGCCCAGCACACCCAGGAACACCAGCAAAAAGGGTATCCGTGTCGGNNCCCCCCACAGGAACAGGCCCAGCGCGGCCTGGGTTTCGCCGTGCGCCAGAAGGCCAAGCGACAGCCCGATCCACACTACCGGGCCGACGAAGGGAATCAGCGACACCAGCGCGGTAATCACCCCCCACAGCACCGGTGCCGTCACCCCCGCCACCCAGTAGCCCAGGCCGGCGAGCAAACCCTGCGCCAGCGCGGTGAGCACGATGCCGAACACCACCGCGCGCACCGTCACGCCGACCGCCTGGATGTAGCCGCGCGCCGCTTCGCCCAGCCAGCGCGTGGCCACCCCGCGAAACTGCGCCAGCGCGCTGTCGCCGTGGCGATACAGGAAAAACAGGGCGAACACCGCCAGCCCGAATTTCGCCACGTTGCGGCCGATGCCACCCGCCACGACCTTGAGCCTGCTGGAATCGGTCAGACCCAGCGCTTCGAACTGCAGGCGCAGCCATGCAGGGTCGGCCTGGACACGCTGATACTGCGCGGCGATCCACGCCCCGCCCGGCCAGTCCTGCACGCCTGTCGGCAAGGGCGGCAATCCATGGGTCGCGAGCTGCCTGAAGGTTGCCGAGGCCGTCGCCACGTCACCCGCCAGGGTGAACAGCACCCACACCATCGGCAACAGCAAGGTGGCCGCCACGCCCAGCGTCATCAGCAAGGCACACAGACTGTCGCGTCCCGGCAGGCGACGGCACAGCCGCTGGTGCAGCGGCCAGGTCACGTAGGCCAGTATCCCCGCCCACGCCAGGGCGGCAAGAAACGGCGACAGCACCCAGAAGGTCAATCCGAAAATGGTGAACAGAAACGCAATCGCCACAACGCGGCGAGCGATCGGGGAATCGATAGTGATCGGCATGGATGCCCTCCGGGCAGGGTTCAGCGCCTAGCAGCCGTCGCGCAACGCGCCAAACCGGCCTGCGGCCTTCAACTAGAGGCGGACTGCTTGCGCGTCACCCACAGGCTGGCGAACATGAAAGTGGCAATGATAAGGCCGACGATCCCCAGCGACAGCCAGGCCGGTATTTTATAGAAGTCGACAATCAGCATCTTGGCACCCACGAACACCAGCACCATGGCCAGCCCGTATTTCAACAGATGGAAACGGTCGGCCATGCCGGCCAGCATGAAATACATCGCACGCAGGCCGAGAATCGCGAAGATGTTCGAGGTGAACACGATGAAGGGGTCGGTAGTGATGGCAAAAATCGCCGGGATCGAGTCGACCGCGAAGATCAGGTCGGACAGCTCGATCATGATCAGCACCAGGAACAGCGGGGTAAACGTACGCACGCCGTTTTCCAGTACCCAGAACTTTTCGCCGCGGTAGTCCGGGGTCAACCGCATGCGGCGCTTGACCCAGTTGAGCAACGGATTCTTGGCGAGATCCGGCTCGACCTCGGCGAACATCAGCATCTTGATGCCGGTGACGACCAGGAAGGCGCCGAACAGATACAGAATCCAGTGGAATTCCTGCACCAGCCAGGCGCCTGCCAGGATCATGATGGCACGCAGCACGATCGCGCCGATCACGCCATAGATCAGCACGCGTCGCTGGTATTCCGCCGGCACGGCGAAGAAGCTGAAGATCATCAGGAAGACGAAAATGTTGTCGACCGCGAGCGACTTCTCGATCAGGTAGCCGGTCA
>DONB01000255.1 GCA_003510325.1 Thiobacillus sp.
GCGCTGGGGCGGCGAGGAATTCATCGTGTTCCTGCCCGAAACCGACCGGGCGGAAGCGGTGGCGCTGGCGGAGCGGCTGCGTGCGGCGATTGCGGACATGCGTGTCGCGGGCGAGGCGTTCGAAACCACGGTCACGGCGAGTTTCGGCATCGCCCAGCAGGAGAGCCGCCACCTCACACTGGACGCGCTGATTGCCTCGGCCGATGAGTGCCTGTACCAGGCCAAGCAGCAGGGCCGCAACCGGGTGGCCGCCTGCCTGGCCGGAGAATGTTCCGTGCGCTAGCCGTTTCGGCGGCGATCGGAATGACATGGTTGGCGCCCGCGTATAATCCCCGGGCGCGCCGCGTTGGCGCGCCTTGTTTTATCCACGATCCGGCGCTGCGACCGACCCCACCCTGCTGCTGCACGCCCTCATCCTCGGCCTGGTCGAAGGCGTCACCGAATTTCTGCCGATCTCCAGCACCGGCCACCTGATCCTGGCGGGACAGCTCTTGGGCTTCAACGGCGAAAAGGCCAAGGTGTTCATGATCGCCATCCAGCTGGCGGCGATTTTTGCGGTGGTGTTCGAATACCGGGTGCGGTTGGGTCATGTGGCGGTAACCCTGCATACCGAAGCGGCTTCTCGGCGGCTGGCGATCAACCTGATGGCCGGCTTCCTGCCCGCGGCGGTGCTGGGCTTCCTGTTCTACAAGGAAATCAAGCATTACCTGTTCAATCCCATCGTGGTGGCGTCGGCGCTGGTGATCGGCGGCGTGCTGATCCTGTGGGCGGAGCGGCGCAAGCATGTGATCAGCACCCCCACGGTCGACGATCTCAACTGGCGCCGCGCGCTGGCGGTGGGTTTCGCGCAGGCGCTGGCGATGATCCCCGGCACCTCGCGCTCGGGCGCGACCATCATCGGCGGCCTGTTCCTCGGCTTGTCGAGGAAGGCCGCGGCGGAGTTTTCCTTCTTCCTCGCCATCCCCACCATGTTCGCCGCGACGGCCTACGACCTCTACAAGAACTGGCAGCTGTTCGATGTGCATGACGTGCCGCTGTTCATGGTCGGCGGGATGGCGTCGTTCGTCAGTGCCCTGATTGCCGTGCGCACGCTGATCAAGTTCGTCAGCCGCCACGACTACACGCTGTTCGCCTGGTACCGCATCGTGTTCGGTGGCGTGGTGCTGATGACCGCCTACTTGGGGTGGGTCGACTGGGGCGCCGGCCACTGAACATTCACGCTGCGGCGAGCGCCTGCCTTGCTTCGGTTTCCAGCTGCATTCTGAGATCGGGTGGCAGCTTGAGCTGAGCCGCCAGCGCGTCGAGATAGGCGCGCTCCATGAAACTCTCGGAGTCGACCGCGAGTACGCTCACCAGATAGATCTCGCTCGCGATTTCCATCGAGCCCGCTGCGGCGGCGACGTCGGCGGGNNCGGCGGGATCGAGCGGGCGCGATACTTCATGGTCGATCCAGCTGCGCAGCGCGGGATCGTCGGCGAGCGAAGCCAGTTTCTCATCGATCAGGCCGCGCTCCCGCGCGTCGATATGGCCATCCGACTTGGCCGCGGCAATCAGCGCCTTCAGCACGGCACGGCTGTGGTCTTCGGAGGCAGGCGCCGGCAGGAATTGCGCAGGCTGAGGTGCGGCGGCAGGTGAGGCAGTCTTCTGCTGCTGCCAGTTGCTGTAGGCGCGGAACGCCAGTGCACCGAGCGCCGCGGCGCCACCGTAGGCGAGCGCCTTGCCGCCGAACTTGCGTACCCGCTTATCGCCCAGCAGCAGCCCCAGCACGCCGCCTGCCACCATGCCGGTGCCGAAGTTGGCGTAGCCGGGCGTGCCGCCGGAGGGGGCCTGATTGCCGAGGGTGGTGGAGAGTACGGACTGGCCGGAACTCAGCAGCTGGTCGAGCAGGGATTTCGCATTCATGGGGGTAGGTTTCCTCGAACAAGACGTGCGAGGAGACCGCTCTGAAGCCGACGAAGTTCCGCCCGATCAATCCGCTTTCGGCGGACGCTTGTCGAGTTTGCGCTGCAGCGTGCGGCGGTGCATTTTCAGCGCGCGTGCGGTGGCCGAGATGTTGCCGTCGTGCTCGTTCAGTACTTTCTGGATGTGCTCCCATTCCAGCCGCGCTACCGACAGGGGCTCGGGGCTGACTTCCAGTGCAGCGTCGGGCTGGNNCGCGCAGCAGCGCGGCGAGGATTTCGTCGGCGTTCGCCGGTTTCGCCAGGTAATGCCGTGCGCCCAGCCGCACCGCCTCGACCGCGGTGGCGATGCTGGCGTAGCCGGTGAGCACGACGATGGCGGGCGCAGGGCTGCGCGCGGCCAACTGCTCGACGACTTTCAGGCCCGATTCGCCGGGCAGCTTGAGGTCGACCACGGCATGGCTGGGGAAGAAACTGTCCGCCACGGTACGGGCCTCCCCGGCATCGTGCGCCAGCGCCACTTCGAAGCCGCGTTTCGTCATGGCGCGCGCCAGGACCGCGGCAAAATCGGCGTCGTCTTCGACGATCAATAGTTTCATCGCAGCAGCATTCATGGCGTCGGGCTCCAGGGCAGGCGGATGCGCACGCGGGTGCCGCCGCCGTCGCGCTCGGTCAGCGTGAGGCTGCCGCCGAGCCGCTCCAGCGTGGCGTGGGTGAGCGCGAGCCCCATGCCCCAGCCGCGTCCCGGCTTGCCGCTGAACAGCACGCGGCCGGCCTGTGCCTTCTGCTCGGGGGTGAAGCCCGGGCCGCGGTCGGCGATGTCGATGACGAGCGCGTCCGGCTGGGTTTCCGCGCCGAACTCGACGGCATCGGGCGCGGCATCGGCCGCGTTGTTCAGCACATTCTGGATCGCCTGCTCCAGCCCATCGGGCGGACTGAAGTCGCGCGGGTCGGCGGGCACCTGCACGCTGATGCGTGCGTCGGGACGCAGTACCTGCCAGCGTTCGATCACCGCGTTCAGCCAATGGTCGAGGGCTTGCGCGACCGGTGGCGTGTCCTGCGCGCGTGCGGCGAGCTGGGTGAGGATGCGCTTGCAGGCCTGCGCCTGACGTTCGAGCAGGCGGCAGTCCTCCCCGATCTCGGGATCGTTGTCGAACTCGGCGGCGAGCTCGTGCGCGGTGGTCTGGATGGTGGCGAGCGGGGTGGCGAGCTCGTGCGCCGCCAAGGCGGCCTGGGTCCCGAGCGCGACGATGCGCTCGTCGCGCAGCTGCTTTTCGCGCAGCGCGGACAACTCCTGATCGCGCGCGCGCAACGCGGCGTGCATGCGGGTGATGAAGAAGGCGATCAGCGCCGCGCTGATCAGGAAATTGAACCACATGCCGCCGAGGTGCATGGCAGTGGCGGCGACCGGATCGGCGATCGCCAGGTGCTGGTAGACGAACAGCAGCAGCGCGTAATAGCTGCCCGCCACCGCTGCCAGCAGCCACACCCAGCGCGGGCGCAGGGTGATCGCGGCGATGATGACCGGCACCAGCATCAGCGAAACGAAGGGATTGGTCGCGCCGCCGCTGAAAAAAACCAGCACCGCAAACGCCGTCAGGTCGGCCAGCAAGTGAGCGAGAAATTCGATCTGTGTGGCCGGCACGTCGAGCCGCAGCCGCCACGCGGTGGACAGCGCAAACAGCCCCATCAGCAGCAGCACCGCGGCCATCGGAAACAGCGGCATGCGGATGGCGAGGCCCCAGTGCAGCCAGGCGATGCCCGCTGCCCAGCCGATGATCAGCGATACGCGCACGGTCAGCAGGCGCCCCAGCAGGGCGCGGGCGGGCAGAGTGGACAGCAGGGTGGTATCCGATCCGGACGACATGGCGGCATTGTAATGTGCGTGCCGGCGCGGACCGCGGGCTGCGACAATTTGTCCAGTTGTTCGCACGGACGGTCTCGCCTACAGTGCGACGGCGCACATCGCGCATCGACCTCATCCCCTCCCGCCTGTACGGCGGGATTTTTTTGCGCGCAGAGCGCCCCAAGCAGCGTGCTGCGGCGATATGCCGCATTCCGGGGCAACAGGAGAAAAGAGACAATTCAATCTCTTTTGTTTCCTGTCCAGAATCATGTCGAATCCTGCTTCCGTTCCCCGCCTGCTGCCTGTTCTGATTGCCGCCATCCTGTCGCCTGTCACGGCGAGCGCGGACGAGAGGACACCGCTGATGACGGTCGTGGTGGAAGGCACGCCGCCGCTGATGATGCCGGCTGATGCTGCGGCAGAGGGAGCGGGTGTACCGAACGACGCCGCCGAGCTGCTGACCCGCGTGCCGGGCGCGGCAGTGGTGCGCAACGGCGCGCAGACCGGCATCGTGCAGCTGCGCGGCCTGTTCAATGAGCGGGTGCGCGTGCGGGTCGACGGCATGAGCATCACCCCGGCCTGTCCCAACCACATGGACCCGCCCCTGCATTACGCGGGGCTGGAAGCGCTGGACATGCTCGACGTGATCGTCGGCGCGACGCCGGTGAGCCAGGGCGGCGACAGCCTGGGCGGCAGCGTCGAGGCGAAATCGCGTCCGCCGCGCTTTGCCGATACTGCCGCCTGGCAGCCGCAGGCGCGCGTCGAACTGGGGTATGCAGGCGGCAACGACGGCAAGCAGGCTGCGGTGGAGATGGGCGCATACAACGATGTGCTCAACCTGCGCTACCTTGGCGGCTACCAGGATGCCGGCAACTACGAATCGGCACGCGGCGAGGTGGCCGCCACCGGCTACAGCAACCGCCGCCATGCGCTCGCCGCCGCCTACAGGCACGGCAGCGGCGTGTGGGAACTGGAAGCCGGCACCCATCGCGCCAGCGACGTCGGCACGCCGACACTGCCGATGGACATGGTGAAGGACGACGCCGACCGGATTCGCCTCGGCTTCAAGGGCGACACTCCGCTCGGTCGCCTAGACGCGCAGGTGTACCGGCACGAGATCGACCACCTGATGGACAACTTTTCGCTGCGTCCGCTGGCCGGGCCGAACCGCATGCAGGCACCCGCGACGAGCGACGACACCGGCCTGACCCTGGCGCTGGCCAACCCGGCCGGCAGCGGCACGCTGAAGCTGGGCATGGAAATCCACGCCAATGATTTCGAGATGGATCAGCAGAACCTGAACACGCTGGCCGTCCAGGAAACCTTCCGCAATTCCCGACGTGACCGCTATGGCGTCTACGGCGAATGGGAAGGCGCGCTGGCGCCGCGTTGGCGAATGAATGCCGGGCTGCGCGGCGAAGTGGTGCGCATGGATACCGACGACATCGTTTCCGCGTTCGCGATGGCGCCGATTCTGGCGGATCGTACGGCATTCAACGCCCGCGACCATGCGATCAGCGACACCAACCTCGACGGCACGGTGGCGCTGAGCTATGCGCTGCAGCGCGGGTTCAGCCTGGAGGGCGCGCTGACCCGCAAGACCCGCTCGCCCAGCATCCTCGAACGCTATCTGTGGACGCCGACCTCGGCCAGCGCCGGACAGGCCGATGGCCGCACCTATCTGGGCAACCTGGATCTCGACCCCGAGGTGGCGCATGGGGTGAATCTCGGCATCAAGCTGAAGCGGCCGAGTCTGCGCGCGCAGGCCGCCGTGTTCTGGCAGGACGTCAGCGACTTCATTCAGGGAACCCCCATCGCACGGCTCGACAGCAACGGTCTGCCGGTTCTTCAATACACCAACGTCAACGCCCGCCTGTGGGGCGGCGAGGCCTCGCTCAACCGACGCTTCGGCGCGCTCGAACTCGGCTCCTGGCTCAGCTTCACGCGTGGCGAAAACACCGACAACGGCGACAATCTCTACCGCATCGCGCCGCTGCGTGGCGGGGTGTCGGCCGACTATCGCATGGCGTCCTGGCGCGTCGGCGGCGAGTGGATCGTCAGCGCGCGCAAGGACGACGTCGCCGCCTACAACGGCGAACTTGAAACGGCGGCGTACGGCGTGCTGAACCTGCGCGCCGGATACACGCCATGGAAGAACCTGAACCTGACTGCCGGCATCGACAATGTGTTCGACAAGCTTTATTACGATCCCCTCGCCGGGGTGAACCGGGTGATCGGCAGCAGTGTTCCGGTGGGCGGCATCATGCCTGCCATGGGTCGCTCGCTGTATGTGAAAATGGACTGGACCTACTAAGGAGAAACCGATGAAAGCTTCTATTGCCGCCGCGCTGCTGGTCAGCGCCGCCAGCCTGCCCGCCTGGGCCGCCAATGTCAGCGTCACCGATGCGTGGGCGCGTGCCACCATGCCGGGGCAGAAGGTCAGCGGCGCCTACATGCAGATTCAGTCGGACGCCGATGCGCGCCTGCTCGGCGCATCCAGTCCGGCGGTGCCGCGGGTGGAAGTACACGAGATGAAAATGGACGGCGACGTGATGCGGATGCGCGAAGTGCAGTCGATCGACCTGCCGAAAGGGAAAACCGTTTCGCTCGAGCCCGGCGGCTTTCACATCATGCTGATGAACCTGCCGAAGCCGATTGCAGCAGGCGACGTCATTCCGCTGACGCTGGTGGTGGAATCGGGCGGCAAGCGGCAGACGGTCGAGGTGAAGGCCCAGGCGCGCGCCGTCGGCGGCGCCATGCACCACCACTAGGCCGCTGCGCCCGCAATCGCACCGCGCGCGCGCAGGTCGTCGAGCAGCGCGCCGCCGGCCTGGATCACGAGCGCCGGATCGGGATGGCGGCTTTCGTCTGCGATTCTCTGCAGTGCGGCGCGCCCGGTGAGTGTGCCGGGCTCCAGCAGCGTCAGCAGCCGCGCGGTGAAGGCGTTGATCTCGCTGAACTGAACCTGGTCTTCGGCGTCGCGGAACACCAGCAGAAACGTCTCGGCTGGCTGCACCTTGCGGCGGGGGGCGATGCGATGCACCGGCCAGTCGTAGCGCAGATTGGCCAGCACCGGGTTCAAGAGCGGCACGCCGTCGAGCAAGCCGCCTGAGGCATCGACGTCGCGTTCCGCGCTGCGGGTCGACACCGACAGCACCAGCTCGATCCATTCGTAATGCGCCAGCGCCAGCGTGAAGGGCGGATGGTCTTCGGGAGGCGTCCATTCGTTCTGCAGGAACTGGATGAACTCGTCGGGAATCTGGCGAAAGTAGGGCGTGCGGCTGCGATGCGTGGCGAAAAACGCGCGCACCAGCTTCGCCCACTTGCGTGCGCTGAGTACGCTCCGAAGCACCGGAAAGCAGGCCAGCAGGAATCCCTCGATATTGTTGTACAGCAACGCGTTGTAGACCTTCATGCGCCGCGCCTCGACACCGGCCGGACGTGGGTGCGCCTTCGGATCGCGGATGTGCGCGGTGAAGGCGAACTGGTAGCGCTGGAACTCAGGACGTGCGGACGGCATGTTCAATGGCGGGATGTGCGGCCTGAATGCGTGCGATCTGCGCGACCTCGCGCACCAGCTCAAGCAGCGGCGGAATGTTGAAGTCGCGTTCGAGCAGCGTCGGCGCGACGCCGTGGATGCGATAGGTCTGGTCGAGCAGCGTCCACACCGGATCGATCACGTCGGCGCCGTGGGTGTCGACCAGCAGGTCGTCGGCCTCGGTGTAGTGCCCGGCCATGTGCAGGTAGACGATGCGCTCGGTCGGCAGCGCGCGGATGAATTCGAGCGGGTCGTAGCGGTGGTTGACGCTGTTGACGTAAACATTGTTGACGTCGAGATGCAGGTCGCAGTCTGCTTCAAGGAGTACCGCGCGGATGAAGGCGAGCTCATCCATCTCGGCGATCGGCGCCGGCGTGTAGTACGAGGCGTTCTCGATCGCGATGCGGCGTTCCAGGATGTCCTGCGCGCGGCGGATGCGCGCAGCGACGTAGTGCACGGCTTCCTCGGTGAAGGGAATCGGCAGCAGGTCATACAGATGCCCGTCGTCCGAGCAGTACGACAAATGTTCGGTATAGAGCTGGATGCCGTGGGCATCCATGAACTGACGCGTCTTCCTCAGAAGCAGTTCGTCGAGCGGTGAGGGGCCACCGAGCGACAGCGACAGGCCGTGGCAGACGAAGGGGTAGCGTTCGGTGAAGCCGCGCAGGTCGCGGCCATAGGCGCCGCCCATGTCGATCCAGTTCTCCGGAGCGATCTCGAAAAAATCGATGGCGTCGGGGACCCGGGATTTCAGCGCAGGGATGAGTTCGCGCCGAAACCCCAGCCCGGCGCCGGTGAGGCGCTGGGGCATCAGGTTACCCGCTTATTGCTGGGCGCCCGGCTTGGCGTCCGCAGGCTTCTTGGTGGCGCCGCACTTGCCTTCGCCGCACTTGCCGTCCTTCATCTTGGGGGTGTTGCCGCACTTGCCTTCCTTGGCCTTCATCTCGGCTTCCTTCTTGCCGCCGCATTTGCCTTCGACCGGTTTGGCAGCATGGTTGTCGGCCACCTGGTAGCCGGAGGACAGGCCGGACAGGGCGAAGGGGTTTTCGGCGGCCGACGCGATGGGGGCGGCGGCCATGCTGGCGACGAAGGCGGTGCCGGCAGCAGCGGCGATCAGGGACTTCTTGGACATGGTGATCTCTCCTAACAGGTTGAACGACGGTCAAAATGCCGGACGAATCCGGCGTGTTGCAAAAGGCTCACGAGCCGAGCTTTTTCTGCAATTCGCTTGCGATGCGTTGCCGGGCTTCGGGAGCGAGTCCCGGCGCGTCATCGTCCGCCGCCGTTTCCAGGCGAAACAGGCGGCGCATTTCCTGCAACTGCAAGTTGAAACGGGCGCAGTTTTCGCAAATGGCGAGGTGCAAGCGCAAGCCCATGCGGCTGGAAAGCGGCAGCCGTTCGTCCATGGCGCGCGAAGCGAGTTCCGTTGCATCCTTGCACGTCGGCATCCATTTCATGTGGCACCCGCTTTCGAAAACCCGTTCAACTCCAGGCACCGGCGCATGAACACGCGTGCCCGATGCAGCAGTACCCAGCAGTTGGTCGGGGTGATATCCAGTTCCTTACAGATTTCTTCGGTTTCCATGCCGGCCACCTCGCGCAGGCTGAAAACCTGGGCCATCACCGGCTTCAGACGGTCGGCGCATTCGTCGAGCACGCGCCGCAGCTGGCCCAGTTCCGCCTCGGCCTGCGGGTTGCCCCAGGGCCGCAGCGGTTCGGCCCAGTGGCCGTCCCGCTGGAACAGGCTGTCGATTGCTTCCTCGCCCTCGGTGTCGCGCGGAATTTCGACCTCGCGCACGTTGCGCCGGATCAGGTCGACGATCTTGTGCTTGAGAATGCCGGTGAGCCAGGTACGCGGGCTGGCGTCGCCCGTGTAGCGGGCCTGTGCCGAGAGGGCGGCGAGCAGGGTTTCCTGCACCGCGTCCTCGGCCAGTTCGTCGGAATGCAGCTGGTGACGCGCCACGCGGAACAGGTAGTCGCCGTGGTCGGTCAGCCAGGTATGTGCATCGAGCGTGTTCATTGAGGGATCCTCCGCTGCATGACGCAAGGTGCGGGCACTTTAGAGGCAGTCGCGCGAAGCGGCAACTGCGGCTCTTGAAATGCGGGCGGGCCCACCCCAGATCATATCCATCGCATTGTTCGTCAACCTGAAGGAGGACATGATGGCCCATATCAGCCGCTACGACCCGCTCGAAACGACCGACCCGCTGGACACCCTGTTCCGCGGCTTTTTCCGCCCGGTGCAGATGGGCAAGGAGATGCCGCAGATCCGCATGGACGTGAGAGAGGGCGAAAAAGCCTACGCCGTCCACGCCGATATTCCGGGCGTCGCCAAGGACGACATCCAGGTCACCCTCGACGGCAACACCGTGTCGATCAGCGCCGAGGTGAAAAAAGATGCCGAGCAGAAGGACGGCGAAAGGGTGCTGCGGCGCGAACGCCATGTCGGCCGCGTCAGCCGCAGCTTCGCGCTGGAGCAGGAAGTGGACGAGGCCAGTGCCAGCGCCCGCTACCAGGACGGGGTGCTGGAGCTGGTGCTGCCGAAAAAGGCAGCGGCCGCCGCCCGGCGCCTGGCCGTGCAGTAAACCCGTTCCTCGGGCAGAAAGGCGGCTGCGCGCCGCCTTTTTTATTGGCGTAAAATCCGCGGAATCTTATCCGGAGCCGCCATGACCTCTGCCCATACCGCCGCCGAAAAGGCCAGCATCCTGTCCGAAGCGCTGCCTTACATCCAGCGCTTCTACGACAAGACCATCGTCATCAAGTACGGCGGCAATGCCATGACCGAGCGGCATCTGATGGAGGCCTTCGCCAAGGACGTGGTGCTGTTGAAGCTGGTGGGGATGAATCCGGTGGTGGTGCACGGCGGCGGTCCGCAGATCGCCGGCCTGCTGCAGCGCATCGGCAAGCAGAGCGAATTCATCCAAGGCATGCGCGTCACCGACGAGGAGACGCTCGACGTGGTGGAAATGGTGCTCGGCGGTCTGGTCAACCAAGACATCGTGACGCTGATCAACAAGCACGGTGGCAAGGCGGTGGGGTTGACTGGCAAGGACGGCAACTTCATCCACGCCAAGAAGATGCTGGTGGCGAGCAAGGACAAGGCCGACGAGATGCTCGACATCGGCCAGGTCGGCGAGATCACCAGCATCGACCCGGAAATCATCCAGGTGCTCGACGCGCGCGACTTCATTCCGGTGGTGGCGCCGCTCGGCGCCGACAGCGAGGGCAATGCCTACAACATCAACGCCGACGTCGCGGCGGGCAAGATCGCCGGNNCGCCGGCGTGCTGCAGGCGGAAAAAGTCATCTTCATGACCAACACGCCGGGCGTGCTTGACAAGCAGATGCAGTTGCTGACCGGGTTGACGCCGCGTCAGGTCGACGAACTGGTCGAGGACGGCACCATTTCCGGCGGCATGATTCCCAAGGTCGGCTACGCGGTCGATGCGGTCAACAGCGGCGTGAAAACCGCACACATCATCGACGGTCGCGTCGAGCACGCGCTCCTGCTGGAAGTGCTGACCCCGGAAGGCGTGGGTACGCTGATCAAGCGCGCCTGAGTCCGGCTGTCTGCACAATCAGGTAGGCTAGGGGTCCGATGGCGTCCGAGGACAGGTTCGGCATGGCGACGCCCCTCTTGCTGGAACTTGATCATATTGAGTAACAAGGCCTCCGTCCGTCTGCTGCTCGTTCCCGCGATCATTCTCGTCCTGGGGCTGACGCTGACCTATGCGCTCCAGAAATCTGCTCGTGATTCCATGCGGCAGGCGCTGCATGACGAATTCGACTTTCGAGTCAACGAAATCGTCGCGAACATCAACACGCGGATGGCCAAGTACGAGCAGATCCTGGAAGGCGGGGCCGGTCTGTTCGCAGCATCGAGTTCGGTGGAGCGCGACGAGTTTGCGGAATACGTGCGCACCCTGAAGCTCGAGGACAAATATCCCGGCATCCAGGGTGTGGGGTTTTCCATCATGGTGCCGCCACCGGAAAAAGACCGTCACATTGCGCAAATCCGCGCCGAAGGCTTCCCTGAATATGACCTGCGCCCCGCCGGCGTGCGGGATGTCTACACCTCGATCCTGTACCTTGAGCCTTTCAGCTGGCGCAATCAGCGCGCCTTCGGCTATGACATGTATTCCGAACCGGTTCGCCGGACGGCCATGTCAAAAGCCCGGGATGAGGATCGTGCCGTGATTTCCGGCAAGGTCCGGCTGAAGCAGGAAACCGAGGAGGACGTCCAGGCGGGACTGCTCATGTTCCTGCCGGTTTTTCGCGCCGATGCGCCACATCACACCTCGGACGAGCGCCGCGCGAACCTGATCGGCTGGGTCTATGCGCCCTTCCGCATGAACGACCTGATGCGGGGAATTCTGGGGGAGCATTTCGGCGAGATCAGCGCGGTGCTGGACCTTGAGATATACGACGGCGGCTCGTCCGCCGGGCGCGGGCTGATGTTCGATTCGAACGACCGGGTCCGCCGGCAGGATTCCGCGTTCCATGTTGCCAAAACCATCCCGCTGTTCGGCCACCAGTGGACGCTGGTCATCCGGTCGCTGCCTTCCTTCGATGCCCGGCTGAAGAGCGACGAGGCGAACATCATCGCCCTTGCCGGGACGCTCGGCAGCGTGATGCTGGCGCTGGTTGTGTGGCTGCTGGTGACGGGGCGAGCGCGGGCCGTGGAGATGGCGGAAGCCATGACCGCCGACCTGCGCCATAGCGAAGCGCGGCAAAAGAAGCTCAATCGCGCCTTGCGCCTGCTCAGCGACTGCAACATGGCGCTGGTGCATGCCGAGCACGAACACGCACTGCTGAATGAAATCTGCCGCCTGTGCGTCGAGCGCGGGGGCTATTTGATGGCCTGGGTTGGCTACGCGGAAGAGGATGAGGCCAAAGCCGTCCGACCGATTGCACAATCCGGCTATGAAAACGGCTATCTTGACGGCATCCGGATTACCTGGGCAGACACCGAGCTTGGACAGGGGCCGACAGGGACGGCGATCAGGACCGGCCTGCCCGGCGTCAACCAGAATGTGCTGACCCATCCCGGGATGGCGCCTTGGCGGGAGGCAGCCATCCAGCGCGGCTACCGGTCCAGCATTTCGCTTCCGCTGATCGGCGACACGAAAGTGCTGGGCGCCCTCACCATGTATGCGCGCGAAGCGCAGGCGTTCGACCCTGAAGAAATCCGGCTGCTCGAAGAGCTTGCCAGCGATCTCGCCTACGGCATCGTGACCCTGCGAACGCGTGCGGAGCACGAGGCCGCGAAGGAGAAGCTGGCTTTCCTGGCCCAGTTCGATCCGCTGACCCATCTGCCCAACCGCCTGTTGCTGCGCGACCGCTTCGAACATGCGGCGCAGGGGGCACAAGGCGAACATTCCACGATGGCGGTGCTCTACCTCGACCTCGACAATTTCAAGCAGATCAATGAAAGCTTCGGCCACGAAGCGGGCGACAAGGTGCTCGTCTCCGCGGTCGAACGGCTGCAGCACTGCATCCTGGCGACCGACACGCTGTGCCGGCTGAACGGCGACGAGTTCGTCATCCTGCTGGCCGAGCCGCAAANNCAGCCGCAAAACGCATCCGGCATTGTCGCCGTGGCCAATGCCATTCACGATGTCTTCTCCGAACCGGTCGTCGTCGACGGCAACCCGCTCAACCTGTCCTTCTCCGTCGGAATCAGCGTGTTCCCGGCGGACGGCAGCGACTTCGACACCCTGCTCAAGTGCGCCGATGCCGCGGTCGAAAGCGCCAAGATCGCCGGACGCAATACCTACCGCTTTTTTACCCAGGAGATGAACGCCGATCTGCAGGAGCAGATGCGGCTCAGCGGGGAACTGAATCGGGCGGTGCGCCAGGATGAATTCCAGCTTCATTTCCAGCCTCAGGTCGACCTCCGGACCGGCTGGATAACCGGCGTCGAGGCCCTGGTCCGCTGGCAGCATCCCGTCGACGGCATGATCCCGCCTGCCCGTTTCATTCCGCTTGCGGAACGCAGCGGCCACATCGTGCAGATCGGCCAGTGGGTGCTCAACGAGGCCTGCCGGCAAGCCAGGGCCTGGATGGACCACGGGCTGCCGCCCCTGGTGGTCGCCGTCAACCTCTCCGCAGTGCAGTTCAAGCGCGGCAATGTGCTGGAGATGGTGTCCTCGGCGCTCGCCAGTACGGGCCTGCCGGCGAACTGTCTGGAACTCGAGCTGACCGAGTCCATCCTGCTGCAGGACAGCGTATCGACGATGGAAACGCTGCGCGGACTGAAAGCGCTGGGCGCCAAGCTTTCCATCGACGATTTCGGAACGGGCTATTCCAGCCTTTCTTATCTCAAGCAGCTGGATGTCGACAAGCTCAAGATCGACCAGTCGTTCGTCCGGGATATCCTGGCCGACGGAGACAGCGCCTCGATCGTCAAGGCCATCATCCAGCTGGGGCACACGCTGCAGCTGGAGGTGATCGCCGAGGGCGTGGAAACCGATGCCGAACTCGCGTTCCTGCGCGCCTCCGATTGCGATGCGGCACAGGGCTATCTGTTCAGCCGTCCGGTCACGGCCGAGCTGTTCGAAAAGCTTGTACGCAACGGGGTCCGTTGGCCGGCATGACGCCCGAACCGGAGCGGTCAGCATTTAAAATGAACGTGTCCCAACCTGCCCGAATACAGAAAGACAAATCATGCGTTACTGGCTGATGAAATCCGAGCCCTCCGATGTGTCGATCGACGACCTCGCCGCGATGCCCAAGCAGAGCGTCGCCTGGTATGGCGTGCGCAACTATCAGGCGCGCAA
>DONB01000080.1:0-7469 GCA_003510325.1 Thiobacillus sp.
GTGGCGGCCGGTTCCTGGCTGACCGATCGCGTCGAGCGCCGCTCCGCAGACCAGGGCGACGTCCGCGCCTCCCTGTTGCTGGGCGTAGCCACCGGCCTGCTGTGGGCGCCCTGCGCGGGCCCCATCCTGGGCGTCATCCTGACCGGCGCGGCCCTGCAAGGCGCGGGCGTCGGCTCGACCGTTCTGCTGCTGGCCTATGCGGCGGGCGCCGCCACCTCCCTGGCCTTGGCCCTGCTGGTCGGCAATGTCCTTATGGACCTGCGCCATGTCCAGCCCCAACACCTGCTCGATTAGCGAATCCAGCGCGTTGGCGGGCAGCGAACCGGCCTCGGAATAAAGGATGACCTGTTCGCGGAACACCATCAGCGTGGGAATCGAACGGATCTGGAAGTAGCCGGCCAGTTCCTGCTCGACTTCGGTGTTGACCTTGGCGAACACGATGTTGGCGTGCTTCTCGGCCGCGGCTTCGAAAATCGGCGCAAATCCGCGACAGGGACCGCACCAGGGCGCCCAGAAGTCGACGACGACGACGTCATTGCCGTTGATGGTGGATTCGAAATTGTCCTTGGTGAGTTCGATGACGGCCATGCTGGTTCCTGCGAAGTGGTGTAAATAAAAAGGCGCGAGGACGAATCCATCGCGCCTGAGTGCCACCCTATCACGGATGGCGGGCCTCCGACAAACGGAGGCGACTTATAGGGTAGATCAGCCTGGCTGCCCCCTACCCCGGTCCAGTCGAAGCCGACTGGCCTGAAAACTATTTGGCGAAAGCCTGATGGAACAGACCGCGCTTTTCGACCGGTTGCGCACCGCGCACCATGTTTTGGCTGTGCTTGAGGTTGCTGCGCACTTCGGCACGGTTGACCGCCATGATGAGTTCGGTAGCCAGCACCCGGGCCTGATGCGGGGTGAGGTTGAGCGAGCACCCGTGGGCGTCGAGCGTGACCTCGACGCGGTCGCGGCCCTGGGCATCTTCCTTCAGGCTGATGTCCAGTGTGTTGCCGGGTTCCAGTTCGATCATGTCGGTCTCTCCTTGCGTTGTCTTTGCAAGGAATCGAGCAGGGTTCATGCCAGTCTCCCGTGGCGCCGCGCGGCTCGGAAAACCGCATTAAATCAGGCGGGTTTGACGGCTTGATGAAAGACGACCGGTGCCGCCCTGACGAAGCTTCGTCAAGGCGGTGGGCGAGTTCGTCAGTGTTGGGCGCTGGACGCCTGGGGTTGGGCTGTGCTGACCGCTGCTGTGCGGTCGCGCGTCAGCAGCGTGTAAGCCGCCGGGATCACGAACAGCGTCAGAAGGGTGCCGAGCAGAAGACCGCCGACAATGACCCAGCCGATTGGCGAGCGCGATTCCGCGCCGGCACCGGTGGCCAGCGCCAACGGCACCGCACCCAGCACCATCGCGGCGGTGGTCATCAGAATCGGCCGCAGGCGCAGGCTGGCGGCTTCAATCACCGCCTCGACCTTGGGCTTGCCGCGTTCGCGCAGCTGGTTGGCGAATTCGACGATCAGGATGCCGTGCTTGGTGATCAGGCCGACCAGCATCACGAGCCCGATCTGGCTATAGACGTTGAGCGTGGCGCCGGAGAGCTTGAGCGCCAGCAGCGCGCCGGTGGCGGCGAGCGGCACGGTGAGCAGGATGATGAAGGGCGAAACGAAGCTCTCGAACTGGGCCGCCAGCACCAGATAAATGATGACCAGCGCCAGCGCGAAGGTGATCGCCAGCGTCTGCCCGGACTCGCCGAATTCGCGCGACTGGCCGTCGAGCGCGGTGCGCGCGTTTTTCGGCAGCGTTTCCTTCGCCGCCTGGTCCATGAAGGCGAGCGCTTCGCCCAGCGTGTAGCCGGGGGCGATGTTGGCCGAGATGATCGCCGCGCGCTGGCGGTCGAAGTGGTTGAGTTCCTTCGGCGCCACGGTTTCGGAGACGGTGACCAGGTTGGACAGCCGCGTCAGGCTGCCTTCGCTGCCGCGCACATAGAGTGCGGTCAGGTCCTGCGGGGCCGCGCGCGCGGCGGGGTCGAGCTGCACCACCACGTTGTACTGCTCGCCGGCCTGCTTGAAGCGGGTGACCTCGCGCCCGCCGAGCAGGGTTTCCAGGGTGCGTCCGATGGTGTCGATGCCGACCCCCATCTGCGCCGCCTTGTCGCGGTTGATGTCGACCTTGAGCTGCGGCTTGTTGAGCTTGAGGTCGGTGTCGGCGTTGGCCAGCCCCGGATAGGCGCGTACCTTGGCCATCAGCGCCTCCACCGCCGTGTCGAGTTCGGCATAGCTCGGCGCCTGCACCACGAACTGCAGCGGCGGGTTGCGGAAGCTCTGCCCGAGCGAGGGCGGGTTGATCGGGAAGGCGAGCACGCCCGGCATGCCCATGAACATCTGCGGGCCGAGGCTGGCGGTGATGTCCATCTGGCTGCGGCTGCGTTCCTCCCACGGCTTCAGCATCACGAACGACAGCGCCGTGTTGACCGGGTTGGGCCGCTCCAGGCCGGGGGCGACGACGACGAAGGCGGTATTCACCTCGGGCACGCTCTGGTAGATGCCCTCGAGCTGGCGCGCGTACTGGTCGGTGTACTGCAGGGTCGAGCCCTCGGGTGCCAGCATGAAGCCGATGAAGAAGCCGCGGTCCTCGGTCGGGGCCAGCTCCGACTTGAGCGATTTCAGCAGGCCGAACGCCGCAGCCGCCACCAGCACGAATACCAGCGTGACAATCAAGGGGTGCTTGAGCACGCGCGCGAGACCGCGGTGATAGGCGGTGTTCAGCCCGGTCAGCATGCGCTCGCCGAGGTTGAACAACGCGCCGTGGCGGGTTTCGTGGCGCAGCATCCTGCTCGCCATCATCGGCGTCAGCGTCAGGGCGACGAAGCCGGACACCAGCACTGCCGCTGCCACCGTCATGGCGAATTCGGTGAACAGCTTGCCGGTATTGCCCTCGGCGAACGCCAGCGGGGCGAACACGGCGACCAGGGTAAGCGTCATCGCCATCACCGCGAAGCCGATTTCCTTGGCGCCCTTGATCGCCGCCTCGTATGGCGGCATGCCGTCCTCGATGTGGCGGTAGATGTTTTCCAGCATGACGATGGCGTCGTCGACCACCAGGCCGATCGCCAGCACCAGGCCCAGCAGGGTCAGCACATTGATGGTGAAGCCCATCGAATACAGGAAGATGAAGGCGCCGATCAGCGACACCGGGATGGTGACGAAGGGGATCAGCGTGGCGCGCCAGTTGCGCAGGAACAGGAAAATGACGGCCACCACCAGCACCATGGCCTCGATCATCGTCGTGTAGACGGCGTCGATCGACTTCTCGATGAAGATCGAACTGTCGAAGCCCACTTTAAGTTGCATGCCTTCCGGCAGCGCGGCTTCCAGGCGCGGGAGTTCGGTCTTCACGGCGCGGGCGACTTCCAGCGTGTTGGCAGTGGACTGCTTGACGATGCCGAGGCCCACGGCGGCGCGACCGTTGACCCGCACGATGTTGCGCTCGTCTTCGGCGCCGACTTCGGCGCGGCCGATGTCGGCCAGCCGCACCAGCACGCCGCCGCTGTCGTGGATGATGATGCGCTCGAACTCGGCGGGGGTCTTGAGATCGGTTTCGGCCAGCACGGAAAACTCCCGCATCTGGCTCTCGATACGGCCCGAGGGCAGTTCGGTGTTCTGGCTGCGCAGCGCGGCTTCCACATCCTGCACGGTGATGCCGAGCGCGGCCATGCGGTCCGGATCGAGCCATATCCGCATGGCGTAGCGGCGCTCGCCGCCGATGATGACCGAGGCGACGCCGGGCAGGGTTTTCAACTGGTCGGCCACCACGCGGTCGGCGTAGTCGGTGATTTCAAGCGGCGACTGGCGATCGCTTGAGAAGGCCAGCCAGATGATGGCCTGGGCGTCGGCCTCGATCTTTGCCACCACCGGGTCTTCCGCCTCGCTGGGCAGCACGCCGCGCACCCGCGCCACGCGGTCGCGGGTGTCGTTGGCGGCAGCCTCGGGGTCGCGCGACTGGATGAATTCCACGGTGATCTGGCTGACTTCCTCGCGGCTCACCGACTTGATGGTGCGGATGCCCTCGATGCCCGACAGCGAATCCTCCAGCGGCTTGGTGATCTGGCTTTCCATCACTTCGGCGGAGGCGCCGGGGTAGACGGTGCGCACCGAGACCACCGGGGCGTCGATGTTGGGGTATTCGCGCACCGGCAGGCGGTCGAAGGCGATCAGGCCGATCAGGATGATGAGCAGGCTCATCACGGTGGCCAGCACCGGACGGCGGATGGATATGTCGGAGAGGATCATGGTTCAGTCTTCGCAGAGTGCTTGGTTTAAGCGCGGCGTCTGGATCAGCGCGGCTTGCCGGCCTGCATTTTCTTCATCATCTGCGCCGCCTGCTCGAGCGTGACCACCGGCACGCCCGGGCGCAGCTTGATCTGGCCGTCGAGCACGACAGTGTCGCCGGCCTGCACCCCGGAGACGATCTCGACCCTGCCCGGATCGCGCTTGCCGAGCACGACCTTGCGCAGCTCTGCCTTGCCGTCGACGGCGAGAAAAACGTAACTGCCGTCTGCGCGCGGCACGATCACCTGCTCGGGCAACAGGATGGCGTGGCTCTTGCCGCCGAGGTCGGCGGTGGCGCGGGCGAACATGCCGGGCTTGAGCTGCCCTTTGGGGTTGGCAATGCGCGCGCGCACTCGGACATTGCGGCTCACCGCGTCGACCACCGGATCGATGGCGTGCACCTTGCCGCTGAAGTTTTGTCCCGGCAGGGCGTCGATGGTCAGCGTGATCGGCTGGCCGACGCGCACCAGCGGCAGGGAGGTTTCGGGGACCGGCACTTCCAGTTTCAGGGTGCCNNGCGCGTCCAGCCGCACCAGATCGTCGCCCTTGCCGACGTAGGCGCCGGGGCTCACCTGGCGCAGCCCGGCGACGCCTGCGAACGGCGCGCGGATCACCGTCTTGTCGAGCGCGACCTGCTCCTGACGCAGGCGCGCGCGCAGGATATCGAGATTGGCGCGCGCTTCGTCGAGCGCCTGGCGCGAAATGAAATTCTGCGCGACCAGTTCCTCGCTTCGCTTGTAGCGGCTTTCCGCCAGTTTGAGGTCGGCCTGGGCAGCCGCCACGCGGGCACGCTGTTCGGCGGAATCAAGCACCACCAGCACCGCGCCTTTCTTCACCGGCTGACCTTCCTTGAACAGCAGCCTGGCGATGCGGCCGTCGATTTCCGGCCGCAGCACCACGCTGTCCTCCGCAATCAGGGCGCCCACCGCCTCGACCGTGCTCGACACCGGGGTGGCGGCGACTTTCATCATGTTGACTGGGATGAAGGGCGGGCCGCCCGCCTGGGCAAAGGCGAAGGTCGGAACGAAGAGCAGGAGGAGCAGGGCGCGCATGAGGAATTCCACAAAAAGAACAAAGACGTACGATAGGGGCGCACCTTAGCAGTTCCGCGGTGAAACAAAAACCGTATGCCCGGGTCAACCAGAGACGCAATATGTAAGGAACGTGCGCGTGAACCGACTAGTCTTTTCCCTTTTTTGATTGTGAGGTCGTAGCAATGTTGATCCGCCATGCAAACGACATTCCCCCGTCCGAGATCACCCCGCCGGAAATCTACCGTGAGCGCCGCCGCTTCATGCAAGGCGTCGGTGCGCTGGCAGCCGGCGCTGCCCTGGGTGCGGCGCCCGAAGCCGGGGCGGGCGCCAAGCTGGCGGGCGTGCGTTCCAGCCCCTACACGCTTGCCGACGACAAGACACCGTACAAGGATGTCACTACCTACAATAATTTCTACGAGTTCGGCACGGGGAAAAGTGACCCGGCGGAGCGCGCCGGCAGCCTGAGAACGCGCCCCTGGACAGTCGCGGTCGAGGGCGAGGTGGCCAACCCGAAAACGTATGACATCGACGCGCTGTTGAAGCTCGCGCCGCTGGAAGAGCGGGTCTACCGCATGCGTTGCGTCGAAGGTTGGTCGATGGTGATTCCCTGGGTGGGGTTTCCGCTGAGCGAGCTCATCCGGCGTGCGGCACCTACCGGCAATGCCAGATATGTCGAGTTCGTCACCCTGAATGACCCCAGGCAGATGCCGGGGCAGCGCTCGCGCGTGCTCGACTGGCCCTATGTCGAAGGCCTGCGGATGGACGAGGCAATGCACCCGCTGACGCTGCTGGCGGTTGGACTCTATGGCGAGGTGCTGCCGAACCAGAACGGCGCGCCGATCCGCTTGGTGGTGCCATGGAAGTACGGGTTCAAGAGCGCCAAATCCATCGTCAGCATCCGCTTCGTCGAGAAGCCGCCGATCACCGCCTGGATGGCAGCCGCGCCCCGGGAGTACGGCTTCTATTCCAACGTCAATCCGCAGGTCGATCACCCGCGCTGGAGTCAGGCGAAGGAGCGCCGTATCGGCGAATTTCTCAAGCGCGACACGCTGATGTTCAATGGCTACGGCCCGCAGGTTGCGCAGTTGTATCGCGGCATGGACCTGAAAAAGTACTTCTGATGGGGACAGGGCTGCGCAACCCCAAGGTCTGGATTGCGCTGGCGTGCCTGTTGCCACTCGCGCGGCTGATTGCCCTGGGGGCCAGCGGCGGTCTGGGGGCCAACCCGATCGAATTCATCACGCGTTCCACGGGGACCTGGACGCTGATCGGATTGCTGGTGACGCTGTCCGTCACCCCGCTGCGGCGGCTGACGGGGCGTGCGGATCTTATCCGTTACCGGCGCATGCTGGGGCTGTTCGCCTTCTTCTATGCCTGTCTGCATTTCACCACCTATGTCTGGCTGGATCAGTTCTTCGACCCGGCGGCCATCGCCAAGGATATCGTCAAGCGCCCCTTCATCACGGTGGGTTTCAGCGCCTTCGTGCTGCTCATTCCGCTGGCCGCGACCTCGACGCATGCCATGATGCGCCGTCTGGGCCGCCGCTGGCAGCAACTGCATCGACTGATCTATCCGATCGCCCTGCTGAGCGTCGTGCATTTTCTGTGGCTGGTGAAAAAAGACCTGACCGAACCCCTGGTCTACGGTGCGATTCTCGTCCTGCTGCTGTCGCTGCGCCTGCCGTGGGGGCTGAACTTGCTGGGGGCGCTCCGAGCACGTTTCGTGCCAGCCAGATCTTGAGCGCGCACCGGGAGACCTGGAACAAGGCAAAAAAACCGGGGTCGTTTCCCCGGTCTCGACAATAAAAAACGGGGGACAAGCCCCCGTTTCAGATTGGGCAGTGCCCGACCTGTTAGAGCCCGAAAGGCTTGATGACCGGTACCGCCGGTGCGGGGGCAGGTGCTGCCACAGGAGCGGGCGCGGGTTTGGCGGGGGCCGCCTTCTTCGCGACAGGCTTCTTGGCCGGCGCTGCCTTCTTGGCGACCGGTTTTGCGGCCGGCTTTTTGGCTGCCGGTTTTGCGGCGACTGCCTTCTTGGCCACGGGCTTTTTGGCTGCCGGCTTGGCGGCGGTTTTCCTGGCTACGGGCTTGGCTGCCGGCTTTCTGGCGACTGGCTTT
>DONB01000080.1:7555-9527 GCA_003510325.1 Thiobacillus sp.
TTGGCGGCGACTGCCTTCTTGGCTGCGGGTTTGGCAGCGGGCTTGGCTGCTGCCTTCTTGGCCACCGGTTTCTTGGCGGCGGGTTTCTTCACTGTTGCCATCTAACACTCCTTAGAAGTTGAACACATTCACTTATCACTACAGCTTGAAGCCACGTGCAGTCAGGGTTTGCACTTCCAAAGCGTGGTACCGACAGGCGACCGACTTGCCCGAAACCCGCTAGACACGGGCGATACCGAGGCTCCGCTTGGTGAGCCTCATTCTAGTTACTTTTCCCGGGGGTTCAACGAATAGTCAAGTTCTTGCGAAAATTCTTCGAGAAAAAATGTCGCAGTGAAGCAAAATGTATCGAATCGATACAAAAATCATTGTAATTAGGCGGCTTGCACGAATCCCGTGAAGTCAATAGACAAGCCGTTCTCCGGCCATCATGTGGTCTTGGGATTCACGCTCTCTGACAAGATGAATTTCATTCCTGTCGATGAGAATTTCTGCCGCTCGCGGGCGCGAATTGTAGTTCGATGCCATGCTCATGCCGTAGGCGCCGGCCGCCAGCAAGGCCAGAAGATCGCCTTCCTCGATTGCGAGATCGCGCGCAAAGCCAAGAAAGTCGCCGGTTTCGCAGATCGGTCCAACGATGTCGTAGCGCTGCGATGGCACGTTTCTTTCGTCGACAGCGACGATTTCGTGATACGCCTCGTACAGTGCGGGGCGCATCAGGTCGTTCATTGCCGCGTCGACGATGGCGAAATTCTTGTCCTCACCCGGCTTCAGGTATTCGACTCGGGTCAGCAGCAGCCCTGCGTTGCCGACTAGCGATCGGCCCGGCTCCAGCAGCAGTTTCTCGCGACGGCCGGCGAAGCGGGCCGCCAACACGCGGCCATAGGCGGCGAGATCGGGGGGGGTTTCGTCGCGGTAACGGATGCCGATCCCTCCGCCGAGGTCGATGTGATGCAGCACGATGCCTTCGGCTGCAAGCGCGTCGACCAGCGCCAGCACGCGGTCGGCCGCATCGGCCAGCGGCGACAGGTCGATCAACTGCGAGCCGATGTGGCAGTCGATGCCGGTGACCTTCAGATGCGGCAAGCTGGCTGCCAGGCGATACAGCGCAGGCGCGTCGGCAATCGGGACGCCGAACTTGTTTTCCTTGAGCCCGGTGGAGATATAGGGATGCGTCTTGGGATCGACGTCGGGGTTGACGCGGAACGACACCGGCGCCACCTTGCCCAGTTCGCTGGCAACGCGGTTGAGCCGGTGCAGTTCGCTGACTGACTCGACGTTGAAGCAGAGGATGCCGGCATTGAGGGCGGCCCGCATCTCGTCCACGGTCTTGCCGACGCCTGAGAAAACGATCTTGGTGGCGTCGCCGCCGGCGGGCACCAGGTAGCCGGTCATGTTGTAGGTATCGGGCACGTCCGCGCCCGGGTTGGCCTGCAGCCGCTGCCAGTAGTGCGCGGCCTCCTGCTGCAGGGCCTGCTGGATCAGCACGTGCTTGAGCACCGCCGAGGCGCCGTACACGCCCAGCACGGCGGCGAAGCTGATCGCCGCCGCCTGCAGGATGAAGGCGACCCAGATCTTCCGGCGCAGTCCGTTGGGGGAGGTGGGCATCCTGGCTTTCCGGGTCAGCCGGCGGGCGGCGCGTCGAGGTCGGCGATACGGTAGCCGGCGGTCTGCACGGTGTGCAGCAGCGGGCGCTCGAAGGGCCGGTCGATGGCCTTGCGCAGGTTGTAGAGGTGGCTGCGCAGGGTATCGGAATCAGGCAGGCCGTCGCCCCAGATCTCGCGCTCGATGTCGCGGCGGGTGACCACGCGCGGCGATTCACGCATCAGGATGGTGAGTAGGCGCAGGCCGATGGGCGAGAGCTGGATCTCCTGGCCAGCGCGGGTGACGCGCAGGCTGGCGGTGTCGAGCACCAGGTCGGCCACCTTGAGCACTTCGGCGCTCACCTGGCGGCGGTCGCGGCGGATCAGGG
>DONB01000044.1 GCA_003510325.1 Thiobacillus sp.
GAACTGAAGATCGCCATGGAAACGTGGAAAGAGATCAAGTTCGAGTTCGACACCGTCGACAAGCTGGACGTTGCCCACAAGTAATTCGCGGCATCGCTGCAAGGTCATCCCGGACGCGCGCCCCGCGCGGTCCGGGGCCAAGATACCGAATCGAAAGGATATGAAATGTCTGAAGTAATGGATTACAAAAGCCGTCTGAGCGACCCCGCCAGNNTGTTCGGCGAGACCGATGTGGACCGCGTGCTGGCCGAAGCCGAAGCCTGCCACAAGGCCAACCCCAACAACCACGTCCGTCTGATTGGCTACGACAACTTCTCGCAGAGCCAGGGCGCGTCGATGGTGATCTACCGCGGCAAGACTGTTTAAGTCGCGACGGGAGACCGTAACAGCCCCCGTCGCCCGCAGGGCGCGGGGGCTTTTTGTTTGCCCGCGAATNNNNACCGGCTGCGGCAAGACGCGCTTCGTCGAATACATGGCCTGGAAGCTGGGCAAGCCGTTGATCACCGTGGCGTGTAACGAGGACATGACCGCGTCCGACCTGGTCGGCCGCTTCCTGCTGTCCGCTTCCGGCACCGAGTGGCAGGACGGGCCGCTGGCCATCGCCGCGCGCCACGGCGCGATCTGCTACCTGGACGAAGTCGTCGAAGCACGCCAGGACACCACCGTGGTGATCCACCCGCTGACCGACAACCGCCGCGTGCTGCCGCTGGAAAAGAAGGGCGAGCTGGTGCACGCGCACCCGGATTTCCAGATTGTGATTTCGTATAACCCCGGCTACCAGAGCCTGATGAAGGATCTGAAGCAGTCGACCAAGCAGCGTTTCGGCGGGCTGGACTTCACCTATCCCGAGCACGGCATCGAGACCGAGATCGTCGCGCATGAATCGGGCGTCAACGCCGACATCGCCGGCAAGCTGGTGTCGATCGCCGAACGCAGCCGCAACCTCAAGGGCCACGGCCTCGACGAAGGCCTGTCGACCCGCATGCTGATCTACGCAGGCTCGCTGATCGCCAAGGGCGTGAACCCGCAGGCCGCGTGCCGCGTCGCCCTGGTGCGCCCGATCACCGACGATCCCGACATGCGCGACGCGCTGGATGCGGCAGTCAGCACGTTCTTCTGAACGGTGCGGGTGGGCCCAGGCCCATCGGGTGACGCGAGCGGGCCGGCGCTGCCGGGCTCGCCCTATGATCTGAGGTGAACCATGTCGATCAAACTCGAAGACTACGCTGAACTGCTGGAAGACCTGTCGCCGCACAGCCGGGAGACCCTCGAGGCCAACTGGCACGAGGCCACCAAGGTATTCTCGCCGCGCGGGCTCGACAACTACCTGAAGGGGGTGTCGGCCATCCGTGGACTGGGGCGCGGCGATACCTTGGTCGAAACCTGGATCGAGCAGGCGCCGCAGGTGGCCAAGGAAGTGGGCGAGGATGTGGTGGCCGATCTGGCGACCGCCTCGCTGATGCTGGCCTCGAAAACCTCGGGCGCGGTGATCGAGCTTCTGCTGGCCAGCGCGCCGACCGCCGCCAACCGGCTGGGTGACGCCGAGCTGTTCCTCAAGTACCTGCAGTTCATCAACACCCTGACTGCACAGGCGCCGCGCGGCGTGCGCCCGATGCTCGACAAGCTGGAAGTGCTGTTCCAGCACCTGACCCTGGGCGGCCTGCGCCGCTGGGCGCTGTGGGGCGCGCACGCGCACCGCACGAACTACGAGGAGCAGATCCGCTACTTCGGCCTGGAGTCGAAGGAATCGCTCGCGATGCTGCAGAAGGAGCGCAAGGGCACGCTGCTGGTCGACGTGCAGCGACGCATCAACATGTATTTGCGCGCGCTGTGGGCGCGAGACTTCTTCATGCGCCCGACCTCGGGTGACTTCGAGGCGCGCGAAGGTTACCGCCCCTACATCGCCGACTACCTCTTGCACCTGCCGGATGCCTACGACGACTGGACGGTCGAAGGGCAGGAGCCGGTTCCCGGCATCGAGCTCTATCGCGCTACCGCAGCGCACTGCGCCGCGCACATCGTCGAAACCCGCGTGCCGATTTCCGCCGAGGCGCTGAACCCGATGCAGATGGCGGTGATTTCCGTCATCGAGGATGCGCGGGTCGAGACGCTGGCGATCCGCCGCTTCCCCGGCCTGAAGCAGTTGTGGAGCCGGCTGCACATTGCCACGCCGGAGATGAGCGCCACGGTGGGCGACTATCTCAACCGCCTGGCGCGCGCCCTGCTCGACGAGAACTATCGGGACGACGACGCCTGGGTCGCCGAGGGCCGTGCGCTGTTCGCCGCGGCGCAGGACCGGCTCGACACCAACCAGACCTCGTGGGAAATCGGCGTGCAGCTGGCGCACAGCCTGACGCAGAAGAAAATTCCGTTCAATCCGCGCACCGATCTGCTGACGACCCCCTATCGCGACGACAACCGCTACTTCTGGGAATTCGAGGAATTCGATTTCGACAAGGCGGCCGGCGCCGGCTACGAGTCCGTCAAGCAGGTTCGCAAGAACGTCAGCGTGATGGAGATGATCAACGAGATCGACGTCGAGACTGCCGGCGACGACGCCGAGGAAATCTGGGTGCTGAGCACCGAGCTCTTCCCCTACGAGAACATCGGCGACGAGAGTAACGGCAAGTCCTTCAACGAGATGGAAGGCAAGGAGCCGGTGTCCGATCCCTTCCACTATTCGGAATGGGACTACCAGATCCAGCTGGAGCGGCCGGCCTGGGCGACGGTGCTGGAAAAGCGCGCCAAGGCGGGCGACCTGGAGGTGATCGACGAGATCACCGCCAAGTACAAGCGCGAAATCCACCGCATGAAATTCCTGCTCGACGCGATGCAGCCGCAAGGCGTGCAGCGCATCCGCAAGCTGGAGGACGGCGACGAGATCGATATCAACGCGGCGATCGCCAGCTTCATCGACATCCGGCTGGGCAACCAGCCCGATCCGCGCATCATGATGCGTTCGGTGAGAAAGACGCGCGACTTCTCGATCCTGGTGCTGCTGGATCTATCCGAATCGACCAACGAGACGGTGCAGGACCAGGAATACAGCGTGCTCGATCTGACCCGCCAGGCCTGCGTGCTTCTGGCCGACGCGATCAACAAGGTGGGCGATCCGTTCGCGATCCACGGCTTCTGCTCGGACGGCCGCCACGATGTCGAGTACTACCGCTTCAAGGACTTCGACCAGCACTGGGACGAGGTGCCGAAGGCCAAGCTTGCCGGCATGACGGGCCAGCTGTCGACCCGCATGGGCGCGGCGATCCGTCACGCCGGCCACCATCTGAAGCTGCAGCGATCGGCCAAGAAGCTCCTGATCGTCATCACCGACGGCGAGCCGGCCGACATCGATGTGCGCGACCCGCAGTACCTGCGCTACGACACCAAGAAGGCAGTGGAGGAAGTCGCCCGCAACGGCGTCACCACCTACTGCATGAGCCTCGATCCGCGTGCCGACAATTACGTCAGCCGCATTTTCGGGCAGAAGAACTTCATGGTGGTCGATCACGTGCAGCGGCTGCCGGAAAAACTGCCGATGCTCTACGCCGGCCTGACGCGCTAGGTTCCCGGGCGGGCCGCCCAATTGTCGTCAGACCAACGCTTGTTGGGCGATGACTGACGGCAGCCGTTCGGGGGATCGGATGCGCAGCTGCTTGTTCACGTTCAGGCGGCCGAACACGACCTCGATATCGCTCGTGGCCACGCCAAATTCCCCCGCCAGAAACCGCACCATGTGATCCGTTGCCCGGCCTGCGCGCGGGGCGGCGGTGACGCTGATCCTGAGCTGATGGCCTTTGGGTTTGCCGATGGCGTCCTGTTTCGAGCTGGGTTTGCCCAGCACGTTGAGCACCAGCGTCCCGTCTTCCCAGTAATAGAACGGCTGCTTCGTCACGGCGCGATCCGGACGTGTCGATCAGACCAGCACATGGCGCGTGGTCTCGAAATACCGGTAGATCTGCTGTTCGACGCGCGGGTCGATCATCGTCGCGGGGCGCTTGCCGTTCGGGCAGGCGAGCCGCGGCGTCGTGCCGAACAGGCGGCAGATGAGCGGGCGTTCCGCATAGACCTGGCAGCCCTGTTCGCCCAGATGCGGACAGCTCAGCTCGTTAAGCGCGGTCGCATGTTCCGCTTCGCTTTTGAGCGGGAGCCAGGCCATTTCCTCACTCGAGGCGGTCACCGGTCCGCAGCAGTCGTGGCATCCGGGTTCGCACTCGAATGTCGGGATGTGTCGCCGAATGAAGCGCAGGGTCCGGCTGTCGGGGCTCATCGGGCTTCTGTCTGGCATCGGCGGGCGAATGCGGCTTTCACTGCGACCTGTCCCGGGCGGCGGGAGTCGTCAGCCATTCCGGCAACTCGCGCGTTCCCGCGTGTTCGAGGATGTATTGGTGGATCAGCCTGCGCACCACTTGCGACGGGGTGAGGTCCTGCTGGGCGCAGATATCCTCGAAGAGCTGCTTTTTCCTCGGATCGATCAGGAGCGTTAGTCGGGCGGAGCGGTTTTCCATGGGGGCCGGTATGCGTATTTGATGTGTGTTCAATGATAACTAGATTATCATCAAAATACCATGTAATATGCATGGTTACTGGAAAGGTCAATCTTCGCCTACTCTTACCAGCAGGCAGTGAATCCGGCTGCTACCCTTGCAGGACGGCTTTGCGAAGGTCCTGCGTGGCCGCAGCGTGCCGCCTTCCGCTGCAATCCGAGGACGGCGCGGAAGCAATCGAGAGAAACCGATGAGCAANNCCCTGCCACTGAGCACCCCGCTGCTGGAACTGCCCGGCAAGGTCCTGAACGACCTGGGCGAGCGCGGCAGCCTGATCCTGCTCGAATCGGAACCGTGCGACCCGGACGAGCTCTGCGCCCGGATCGTGACCGGTTGCTACGGCAAGCCTTTCATCATTGAAGACGAACGGACGCGGCGGCTGTATTTCAGCCTGGGGTACATCCAGAGTTCGATGCGCCTCGACGATCCCTTCGCCCTCGAGTTTGCCTACACCCGCAAGATGATGGCCTTTCTGCTGTTCGTGCCGGACCCCGCCCATGTGCTGATGGTCGGACTGGGAGGCGGTTCGTTGGCCAAGTTCTGCTACCGTCACCTGCCGCATGCGCAGCTGAGCGTGGTCGAGGTGAATCCCGACGTCATCGCCCTGTGCGAGGCGTTCGGCGTTCCCGACGACCCGCGCCTCGCGATCATCCAGGCCGATGCAGCCGAGTATCTGCCCGCCGCCGAAGGCGATGCCGACGTGCTGCTGCTGGACGGCTTCGACTCCAAGGGCATCGCCCCGGCTTTCCTCAACCGCGGCTTCTATCGGGCGGCACGTCGCCGGCTACGGTCGGGCGGCCTGCTCGTCACCAATTTTGCCGGGCCGAGAAAATACTGGTCCCGGCACCTGACCCTGCTGAGCGAGGCCTTCGAGGGGCGCGTGCAAGTGGGGACGGTGCCCGGCGGCGACAACCATATTGCCTTTGCATTTGCCGATGCCGGTTGCACCCTCGACGGGGAACAACTGGAGGAGCGGGCGGCTGCGCTCGCCGGCCGGTTCCCGCTCGACTTTGCCGCCATCGTCCACAGCCTGCGCGAGGGCGCTGAACTGCGCTGGGCGAAGAAAGCGTCCTGTCGCTAAGGTCTTGTCATTCATGAAACCAGGTGTCCCAGACATGCAGAAGATCCACAAGTACCTGAAAAGCCGGGGCGAGCAGCTCGATACCGAGATTGCCGCCGCGACCCGACTCCCGCTGGAAGACGTGCGGCAGTATCTGGCCGAGCTGGCGAAAAAGGGAGACATCATCGCGTGCCACTCGACGCGATTCGTCAAGGGACAGAAAGTCGAAGGGATGTTGTGCCGGATCGCAGGCTATATCCCGACCGCCAGCCCCGGCAGGAAACCCAAGGCCAAGGCATAGGCGAGTTTTTCCGGCCCCCGGCCCGGCCTCGCTTCCGCGGAGGCGACATGGGCCAATACAGGGCGCGTCGACCGCGCAAGCGGGAATCAGTGCAGGTCGATTTCAGCGAGCACATCCAGCACGCTGACCGACGCATCCCGCTGCCCGAGCTTGGCCATCAGCCCGAAATCCAGAAGCTTCTGTGCCAGCCGTGGATTCGCTTCGCATACCCGTACGCTGATGTGGCGCTGCTGGAAATGGCGCACCACGTCGGCCAGTGCATGCATGGCGGTGGCGTCGGCGAACGGCACCCGTCCCAACCGGAGGATCACCACGCGCGCCTGGTCATGCAGGCCTGCCAGCGTGCGCTCGAAGGTGGCGGCGGCGCCGAAAAACAGCGGGCCGTCGATGGAATAGATCTGCACCCCGGCCGGGACCCCCACCGGGCACAGCGCGGCCAGGCTGGCTTCGCTCTCGCCCTCGATGCGCACGGTTTCGCTCATGCGCTTCATGAATAGCAGCGCGGCCAGCAGCACGCCGACGTTGACGGCAATGACCAGATCGGCGAACACCGTGAGCAGGAAGGTGATGAGCAGAAGCGCCTTGTCGTTGATCGGGGCGTGGCGCAGCAGGTCGATGAAATGCCGTGCCTCGCTCATGTTCCACGCCACCACGAACAGGATCGCGGCCAGCGCGGCGAGCGGGATGTGCGCCGCCAGAGGCGCCAGCGCGACGATGACGGCGAGCAGCACGAGCGCGTGCACGATGCTGGCGAGCGGACTGTTGCCGCCGTTGCGGATGTTC
>DONB01000049.1 GCA_003510325.1 Thiobacillus sp.
GCTCGGAGCCGGCAATCGGGTGGCCGGGCACGAAATCGACCGTGCGCGCGCCGAGCGCCGCACGGGCCGCCGCGACGACGTTGACCTTGGTGCTACCGGCGTCGGTGACGATGGCGCCCGCCTTCAGATGCGGCGCTAGGCTTTTCAGCACGGCCGCAGTCTCGCCCACCGGCAGCGCCAGCAGGATGCAGTCGGCCCGCCCGGCTTCCGCCCAGTCGACAGCGCGGTCGATCAGGNNCCCGCCTGTTTCAGGGCCAGTGAGAAGGAACCACCGATCAGCCCGGTGCCGACGATGGCGAGTTTTTCGACGATCACAAGCAGGCTTTCAAGGCGTCGAGGAAGCGGGCGTTCTGCCCGGCCAGCCCGACCGACACGCGCAGGAACTCGGGCAAACGCTAATTGGCGACCGGACGCACGATGACGCCGCGCTTCAGCAATTCAGTATTGATGCGGGCGGCGTCGCCGACTTTCGCCAGCAGAAAATTGCCCTTCGACAGCACGGTTTCTACTTTCAATTCGCCCAGCCCCGCCACCAGCTGCGCCATGCCGGCGCTGTTGAGCGCATAGCTGCGCAGAAGGAATTCGGTNNCCCCGTAGCCGACGCGCAGGCCGGCCAGGCCATAGGCCTTGGAGAAGGTACGGCTGATCAGCAGATTGGGAAAACGCTCGATCCACGCCAGGGTGTCGCAGCGGTCGTCGGTGGGGAGGTATTCGCCGTAGGCCTCGTCCAGCACCACCAGCACCTGCGGCGGCACGGTTTCGAGGAAAGCCTCGATCTCCGCCCACGGCAGGAAGGTGCCGGTCGGGTTGTTGGGGTTGGCGATCCACAGCACGCGGGTATCGTCGCGGATCGCCGCGCGCATCGCAGCGAGGTCGTGCCCGTAATCCTTCGCCGCCACCGCAATGCCCTGCGCGCCCACGGTCTGCGTCGCAATCGGGTACACCGCGAAAGCGTGCTGCGCATACACGGACGAGGTGCCCGGCGCCAGGAAGGCGCGCGCCACCATGTCGAGCACGTCGTTGGAGCCGTTGCCGAGCACGATCTGCTGCGCAGCCACGCCCAGCTTTCCCGACAGCTTCGCCTTCAGCGCGAAGCCCGCGCCATCCGGATACAGCGCCATCTCATAGAGTGCGTCCTGTGCCGCCGCCAGCGCCCGCGGGCTGGGGCCGAGCGGGTTTTCGTTCGACGCCAGCTTGACGATGTCGGCCTCGGCCAGGCCGAGTTCGCGCGCAAGCTCGGAGATGGGCTTGCCGGGCAGGTACGGGGCAATCGCGCGTACATGCGACGGCGCGAGGTCACAACAATTCATCACGATGCGGCCGGATAGGAACCGAGAACTTTGAGGAAGGCGGCACGCGCCTCGATTTCGGCCAACGCAGCGGCCAGCGTGGAATCCTGACGATGGCCCTGGCAGACGACGAAGAACAGGTATTCCCAGTTGCCTGAACGCGCCGGGCGCGATTCGAGCTTGCTCATGGAAATCCCGGCATCGGCCAGCGGCTGCAGAAGCCTGACCACCGCGCCCGGCTGGTTCTTCGCCCCCATCACCAGCGAAGTCTTGTCGCGTCCCGACGGCGCTGCATCGGTTTGCCCCAGCACCAGAAAGCGCGTGGTATTGCTGGCTTCGTCCTCGACCCGTGATTCGACTACGGCCAAGCCATACAGCTCGGCAGCCGCTTCGCTGCCCAATGTGGCCGCCTCGGATTCGGCAGCCGCACGACGCGCGCCGTCGCTGTTGCTGACCACGCTGACACGCTCGGCGTTGGGAAGATGGCGGGCAAGCCACTGCTGGCACTGGGCAAGCGATTGCGCATGGCCGTATACCCGCTGGATGCCGCCGAGACCGCCGTGCTTGCGCATCAGGGTCTGGTGAATCGGCAGCATCACCTCGCCACAGATTTTCAGCGGGCTGGCGACGATCAGATCGAGCGTACGGCCGATCACGCCCTCGGTGGAGTTTTCCACCGGCACCACGGCGAACTCGGCGCGACCGGTTTCCACCGCCTGGAAGCAGGCGTCGATGTCGGTTTCGGCGAGCGCCTCCACCTCGTGGCCGAAATGCTTGTGCACGGCCTGCTGGCTGAAGGTGCCGGCCGGACCGAGGTAGGCGACGCGGGTGGTCTCCTCCACGGCACGACAGGCCGACATGATTTCGCGGATCAGCCGCTCGATGGTGTCGCCCGACAACGGCCCAGGATTGGTTTCGCGCAGGCGCCGGACGATTTGCGCCTCGCGCTCGGGACGGTAGATTTTTTCGCCCTTCTTGGCATGCCCGACCTGCTGGGCGATGCCGGCACGTTCCGACAGCAGCTGCAGGATCGTGTCGTCGATGCTGTCGATGCGCGCGCGTAGCGCCTTCAGTTCCTCATCCATCGTGTCAGGCGGCAGGCAGGTAGCGTACGTCGAGCACCCCGGCGATGGCGCAGAGCTGCGCGATCACGGCGCTGGTCACGGCACTGTCGACGTCGACCAGCGTATACGCCATGTCGCCCTTGGACTTGTTGACCATGTTGTGGATGTTGAGCCCGGCGGCAGCCAGCACCGACGAAATCTGTCCAACCATGTTGGGGACGTTGGCGTTGGCGATCGCGATGCGGTACGCCGACTCGCGCGCCATGCTGACGTTGGGAAAGTTGACCGAATTGAGGATGTTGCCGTTTTCCAGATAGTCGGCGAGCTGCTCGGCCACCATCACCGCGCAGTTCTCCTCGGCTTCCTCGGTGGAGGCGCCGAGGTGCGGCAGCGCTACCACCTTGGCGTGGCCCTTCAGTGCGTTGGCGGGAAAATCGCAGATGTAGGCATGCAGCTTGTTGGCGTCGAGCGCTTCGACCACGGCGGCATTGTCGACCACGCCTTCGCGCGCGAAATTCAGCAGCACCGCGCCCGAACGCATCGTACCCAGGCGCTGGGCATTGATGAGGTTCTTGGTGGCGTCGACGAGCGGCACGTGCAGAGTGACGAAATCGGCGAGGCGCAAGGCGTCTTCCACGTTTTCCGCGCGCTTGACCTGCGACGGAAGCCGCCATGCGGCATCGACGGTGATCGCGGGATCGAAGCCGACGACGTTCATGCCGAGCTTGATCGCGGCTTCGGCGATATAAGAGCCGATCGCGCCGAGACCGATCACGCCCAGCGTACGGCCCGGCAGTTCGGTTCCTGCGAAGGCCTTCTTGCCGGCTTCGGTCGCCTTGTGCATCTCCTCGTCGGAGCCGGCAAGGCCTTCGACGAACCTGATCGCGGGAACGATGTTGCGCGCGCCGAGCAGCATGCCGGCGATCACCAGTTCCTTCACTGCGTTGGCATTCGCCCCGGGCGCATTGAACACCGGCACGCCACGTTCGGACAGCTTCTTCACCGGAATGTTGTTGGTGCCGGCACCGGCGCGAGCGATCGCGCGCACAGACGCCGGAATCTCCATCTCGTGCATGTTGGCCGAGCGCACCAGGATGCCGTCCGGATCGGCGACGTCGCCGCCGACCGTGTAATGCTCCGGCAGCCGTGCCAGCCCGCGCGCGGAAATCGCGTTGAGGGTGAGGATCTTGCGCGGCTCAGCCATGGCTTTTCTCGAAGTCGCGCATGCAGTCGACCAGGGCGCGCACGCCCTCGACCGGCATCGCATTGTAGATCGAGGCGCGCATGCCGCCGACCGAGCGGTGGCCCTTCAGCTGAATCAGGCCACGCTCCTTGGCGGCCTTGAGGAAGGCCTCGTCGAGCGCTGCGTCCTTCAGGGTAAAGGGCACGTTCATCAGCGAGCGGTTGTCTTTTGCCACCGGCGAGGCGTAGAAATCGGTCGCATCGAGCGCGTCGTACAGCAGGCCGGCTTTCTCGCGGTTGGTCTTTTCCATCGCTGCGAGGCCGCCGCGCGCCTTCAGCCACTTGAACACCAGCCCCGCCGTGTACATGGCGAAGGTGGCCGGCGTGTTGTACATCGAGTCGTTGTCGGCATGGATCTTGTAGTCGAACATGGTCGGCGTGCCTTTCAGCGTCTCGCCGNNGATGACGATGGTGAGCCCGGCCGGGCCGATGTTCTTCTGCGCGCCGGCGTAGATCACGCCGAACTTCGACACGTCGATCGGGCGCGACAGGATGGTCGACGACATGTCGGCCACCAGCGGCACGCTGCCGGTGTCGGGGGTCCAGAACATCTCCACGCCGCCGATGGTTTCGTTGGGCGTGTAGTGGACGTAGGCCGCGTTCGGATCGAGCTTCCACTGGTCCTGCGTCGGCGCATAGCTGAAGTTCCTGTCCTCGCTGGTCGCCACCACGTTCACCGCGCCGTAGCGTCTCGCTTCCTTGATGGCCTTCTTCGACCACTCGCCGGTGTTGAGGTAATCGGCAGAGGGTTTGCCCCGCAGCAGGTTCATCGGCACCATCGCGAACTGCGAGGACGCGCCGCCCTGCAGGAACAGCACCTTGTAGTTGGCGGGGATGCCCATCAGCTCGCGCAGGTCGGCTTCGGCCTCGGCGGCAATGCCCATGAATTCCTTGCCGCGGTGGCTCATTTCCATCACCGACATGCCGCTGCCGTGCCAGTCGACCAGCTCGGCCTGCACCTGCTGCAGCACATCCCTGGGCAGCACGGCC
>DONB01000115.1 GCA_003510325.1 Thiobacillus sp.
CGCGCTGCGAAGCCTGGCTGCGCAGCATCACCGGCTCCAGCGGGCCTGACGGACCGCCGGTGACGCCGATCAGCACATCGCCATGGAACATCGCCTTGAATGCGGCGTCATCCATGAAGCGGCCGTCGGGCTCCGACACGCTGTTCCACAACACGTCGCTCGGGCGGTACAGGCGGCGCGGGTTGACCACGGCAACGATGCGCGAGCCGATGCCGGATTCGGCCAGTTTCTCGGCCGCGGCGAACACCGGCTGCAGCACCATGTCGCCGGTCACCGCGAACACCACGGTGTGCGAACCTTTCGTTTCCTTCAGCACCATCGCACCGTCGTCGATCGCCTGGAAGCTCTGCGCCATCGTGGCATGGATCGGCAGCGGCGACTTCGACGCGGTGATGACGACGCCCTTATTGTGTTGTTTGAGCGCCCAGTCGTAGCTCGCCTGGATCATGTTGGCGTCGACCGGAAACAGCGGGTAGACGTTGCCGTTGCGCATCATCGCGGCGAAGTAGCTCTCAATCTCGGGGCGCTGGTGGGTCCAGCCGTTGCGGCCCTGTTCCAGCGCGCCGGCGGTGAACAGGCATACCGTCGCGGGCGTCGGGCGGCGCAACTCGGCCATTGCCTGCGTCACCGTCTGCCAGATCGGCAGGCCGTTGATGGCGAAGGACTCATAACTGCACCACAGGCTGCGGCCGCCGAACAGGGCCACACCCACGGCGAGTCCGGCGCAGGCATCCTCGTTGAGCGGCTCGTAGACCTGGCCGGACGGGCCCTGGAAATACAGGTCGTCGGCGGTCGGGTGGCGGATCGTCAGCGCCTTGTTGATGTTGGCCATGCCCGAGGCCTCGTTGCCGTCGGCGTTGGTGACGACGAACATCGGGTCACGCTTGCCCACTTCGCCGACCACCTGGCCGAAGGCGGTGGTGGGCACGTGATTTTCCCCGACGGCGAATTCGGTCAGCGGCAGGCCGTCGAGGATCGGCAGCGCGCGCGCACTCTCGGTCACCGCGATCTTCGCGGCGGGGCCACCGCCAGCGTGGCGGAAGTTCTCGCGGACGAGTTCCCAGGCCTTGATCGGCAGCGCGCGGCGCTGCAGCCCGCCTTTCACGTCGTCGGAGTCGAGCGTGTGATGGGCATACAAATTGTGCGACTTGGCGCCGGTGGCGTGCACGCCCGCGCCTTTCAGCTGCTTGACGATGAGGCAGGCGCGGCGGCCGCTCAATGCGCTCCTGGCGGCGGCGTCGGCGGCTTTCAGGATGGCGCCGGTGAAGTTCATGCGCGCGGCGAAGCCGAAGGTCGTCGAATCCGCATACACCGGGGCGTCGGGCGCGTCGGCGTAGTCGCGGGCGTCGATCAGGTGTACCTCGTCGAAGCCGTGGGCGCGCCAGTAGTCGGTCATGCGCGTGTTGTCCCACAAGGACACCATGCTGTGGTGCTCCTGCGAGTAGCCGTTCCACACCAGCACCGGCAGATAGTTGGTGACGTCCGGGTATGCGGTGGCGAAGTGCTGGAACGCGCTCATGATGTAGGGCTCGCCGAGGCCGCCGTCGCCGATGGTGACGGGGAACAGCTTGTCGCGATTCAGATAGGCGCCGGCCATGGCGAAATGCTGGCCCTGGCCCAGCGGACCTGCGGGCGCCAGCAGGCCCGGGATCGCGCCCGAGAGGTGGCCCAGGAGGCCGTGGCGCTCGCGAAAGCGCGTGCGCATCTCGGCCACGGTGTGGATGCCCATGTCTTCCAGCGAGGTGTCGAGGAACATCGCCGAATAGAAGCCGGGCGCGTGGTGGCCGACCTCGGTCACCATGTTGCGGTGGCCCAGGAGGTGCAGTGCGGCAACCGCGTCGGCGCTGGAGGCGAAGCCGCCCGGATGGCCGGACGACTTGCTGCCGGTGACCTGCAGGGTCAGGTAGCGCAGCGCGTCGGCGGCCAGCAGCGTCTGGTAGACAGCGGCTTCGCTGGTCGCGTCCGGCAAGGCGGGCTGGGCAGGCCCCAGCAGCGGCGCCGCGCCCAGACGATCGATCTCGGGGAAGCTGTCGGCGAAATACTGGATGCCTTCGCAAAAGGCGGGGAGGGATTCGGGGGTGGCGTTCATCTGGGCGCTCATGGCGACTCCTTTCACAATATGAAAATGTTTCACATGATGTGAAACGATGATCGTATTGAAGCATTTAAAGCGACAAATTTCACATTGCGTGATAAATTTTCACTTCATGAAAAATACAGCGTCTTCTATTCAGGTCATAGACCGTGCGCTTGCGCTGGTGAGTGTCCTTTCTCGCGCGCCCGGTCCGCTCAGTCTGACCCGGCTGGCCCAGGAGTCCGGCCTGCATACGGCCAGTGCGCATCGCATTCTCGGCGCGCTGATGGCGCACGGTCTGATCGAGAAGACCGGCGCCGGCGAGTACGACCTCGGCGTGCGCTGGCTGGAAGTGGGCAATCGCTTGCGTTCACGTCTGAATATTAGACAAGTGGCGATGCCTTACATGCAGAAGCTTGCCGAGCTGACCGGCGAAACGGTCAACCTGATCGTGCGGCGCGGCGACGAGGCGGTCTACGTCGAGCGGGTGACCGGCGGACAGACGATGATCCAGGTGGTGCAAGTGGTCGGCGCGCACGCACCGCTGCATGTGACCGCCGTCGGCAAGATCTTTCTCGCCGAGGACAGTGCCAGCGGCGTAATGGGCTACGCCGAGCGCACCGGATTGCCGGCCTACACCACCAATACGTTGACCACGCTGGACAGGCTGCAGGCCGAACTCGAAACCATCCGCCGCGAGCAGCTGGCCCATGACCGTGAGGAAGCCGAGTTGGGCGTGGCGTGCATCGGTGCACCGATCCGCGACGCAGACGGCAAACTGGTCGCCGGTCTGTCGATTTCAGCCCCGGCCGATCGCCACAAGACGGGCTGGGCCGAAGCGCTGCAAAAAGCCGCATCGCAGACCGGCGCAGCACTGGGTTACCCGGCCCATGGCTGAAGATTGCGATGAAACGCAGTAATCCCTTGCCGCAAGCGGGCTTTATTGGCAATGTGGCGGCCATGACCGATATGCTCGCGCCGCCCACACGCTACCAGATTGCCGCCTGGCTGATGATGGCGGCCGGTCTGCTGCTGATTTTGCACCTGCGCCTGCTGTCGGCCCTGCTGGCCGGCCTCCTGGTGGTGCAGATGGTTCACCTGCTGGCGCCGCGTTTCGTCATCGGCAAGCTCAGCCATACCTGGTCGAAGGTGCTGGTGATTTCACTGATCACCCTGATCGTGCTGGGCGCGCTCGGCGGCATGACTGCCGGCGCCATCCTGTATCTGCGCACCGAAGGCGGTCTCACCGGGCTGCTGACGAAGATGGCCGAGGTGATCGAAAATTCGCGCGAACTGCTGCCTCCGTGGGCCGGGGAATGGCTCCCCCAGGGCGACGAATCGGTTATCCGTGCCGGTCTGGTCGAATGGCTGCGCACCCATGCGCAGGATCTGCGCAAGCTCGGCGGCGATGCCGGGCGCGTGCTTCTCCTGATCCTGATCGGCTTCATCATCGGCAGCTTCATCGCGCTGCGCGAAGCCACGCCGAATCAAAGCCTGGGGCCATTGGCGCAGGCGCTGTGCGAGCGTGCGAACCGGCTCGGCGAAGCCTTCCGCCGCGTGGTGTTCGCGCAGGTGCGGATCTCGGCGCTCAATGCCCTGCTGACCTGGATCTATCTCGCCCTGATCCTTCCCACGTTCGGCGTCCAGCTGCCTTTCGTCAAGACCATGGTGCTCGTGACCTTTGTCGTCGGCCTGCTGCCGGTGCTCGGCAACCTGATTTCCAACACGGTCATCGTCATCATTTCGCTGTCGCATTCGCTCTATGTCGCTGCAGGCTCGCTCGCCTTCCTGATCGTCATCCACAAGCTCGAATATTTCGTGAATGCCCGTATCATTGGCGGCCAGATCAAGGCGCGTGCCTGGGAACTGCTGATCGCCATGCTGGCGATGGAGGCCGCCTTCGGCGTGCCGGGCGTGATCGCCGCGCCGGTGTTCTACGCCTATATCAAGAAAGAACTGTCCGATAGGAATCTAATTTAATGGCAAGCGATACCGAATCCCTCGTCATCACCGCCAGCGGCGAAGACAAAATCGGCCTGGTGGAAGGCTTCACCCGCCGCATCAACGAGTCCGGCTGCAACATCGAGGAGTCGCGCATGGCGGCGCTCGGCGGACGCTTTGCGCTGCTGATGCGCGTGTCCGGCAACTGGGACGCGCTGGCCAAGCTGGAAGCCCGGCTGCCGGTCGTGGGCGAGGAGCTCGGCCTGTCCCTGACGCAGCAGCGCACCCGCCTGGCCCGTGCGGAAAAGCCGCTGATTCCGTACACCGTCGAAGTGGCCGCGCTCGACCAGCCCGGCATCGTCAACAGCCTCGCCAATTTCTTCGCGCGCCTGCACATCAACATCGAGGCGCTCGACACCGAAACCTATCCGGCGCCGCACACCGGCGCGCCCATGTTCGCGGTCCACATGACGCTCGGCATTCCCGCCGATGCCCACATCGCCACGCTGCGCGGCGATTTTCTGGATTACTGCGACGATCAGAATCTCGACGCGACCTTCGAACCGGTGCGCGTCTGAGCGTTTGCCCCCACTTCAACCCTGGAGATCATCATGATGCGTGTCCTGGCATTGGGCTCGGCCCTGCTCACCCTCAGCCTACCCGCTTACGCCGGAATGTATGCCGACGATTTGTCGCGCTGCCTGGTCGAGAAAACCACGGCGGCGGACAAGAATGCGCTGGTGCGCTGGGTGATCGCCACCACGACGCTCCACCCTGCCGTGCAATCGCTCGCCAACGTCAGTGTCGCGGAACGCACGCGCGCCAACCGGGAAACGGCGCTGCTGTTCGAACGCCTGCTGACCGAATCCTGCATCGCGCAGACCCGGCAGGCTGCCAAATATGAAGGCGCTGCTGCTCTGCAGACCGGTTTTCAGACACTCGGCCAGGTTGCCATGGCCGAACTGTTTGCCAATCCCGACGTGGCCAAAGGCCTGGGTGAGCTCGACAAGCTGATCGACGCGAAAAAGCTCCAGCAGGCGCTGCAGGCGGACTGAGTTCCGGCGGAACTTTGCCGGGCGCAGCCGCTCAGTTTTGGTTACTGAATATTGAGGAAGCGTCATGCCCAGTCTGCTTATCATTGCCCACGGCAGCCGCCGCGCGGCTTCCAACGACGAAGTCCGCGCGCTCGCCGANNCCCGGCCAGGCCTACGACCATGTCGAGGCGGCCTTTCTGGAACTGGCCGAGCCGGGCATCCCGGAAGGATTGACTGATTTGGCGGCAAAAGGCGCGACCGACATCGTCGCGTTTCCCTATTTCCTGGCTGCGGGTACGCATGTGGCGCAGGACATTCCCGAAGCGATTGCCGAGTTTGCCGCCCGCCATCCGGAGGTGAAGGTGCGGCTGGCGCAGCATCTAGGCGCTTCGGCGGCCTTGCCGGCAACGATTCTCGGCATGGCCGCCTGAGCGGCGGGCCTCAGATGTCCTGACTCTCGGTGCTGCCGAGTTCGATGTAGAACATCGGCATGACTTCGTCCTGATTCGCGGGGCGCGGCTGGCTGCGCACCAGGGCCGCTTCCACCCGCGCCGCCTGCAACGCCGGGCGGTCGAGGACGGCAGGGTAAAGCCGGTAGTGCCTTTCGATGGATTCCGCCTGCTGGCAGGCGCTGGCTTCGAGCGCGCTGCGGGTGGCCGTGTCCAGGTGCGGCAGCAGCAGCATCCACGGAGCCTGCCAGGCGTGGTAATCGTGCACCAGCCGGGTGTGNNCCTCGGCGTCGAGCACGCGTCCGCGCAGATGCTCGCCGCCTCTCAGGGTATGCAGCCCCAGCCCCGCTCCATCGTCCGAGCGGCGGAACCATTGCACCACGCCGCTGGCAAGGCTGTTCACGTGGCGGGTCAGATACACCCCGGCAGATTCGGTGAGGCCGGCAATCGCCGAACTCTGGAAGCGTTCCTGCGCAGCCATGCCGGCGCGCCAGTCGAGCGGCGGTCTGGTGTCGGTCTCGCTGTCGGCGCGCACACTATGCAGCAGCGCCAGCGGCTGGTCGTTGCGGTCGAGCAGCCACAACTCGAAATGGTCCAGAAAGGCGAACGGCACGTCGCGATGCACCTTGAGCAGATGCTCGTACACCACCGCGCCCATGTCCTCCAGGCGCTTGAAATCGTCCGACGGATACAGCGGCCCGCGTTTCAGGCCCTTTTCCGCCGACCAGTGGCCGTAGCGGATGTCGGAAATCTGCGCACGCTTGCCGGCACGTCCCAGACCGTCGAGCAGCGCGTCGTTGGCCACATAGATATCCCACTCGATGCCGTCGGTCGTCACCGCCTCGGCCGACTGGTAGCGAATGGTGTGCACCGCCCCGCGAAACGGGTTGAGCAGGCGTTGGGCGTAGCATTCGATCTGCATGAGACTGGACTTTACCTCAGCACGCGCCTCGCTTCACCTGTGGGTCATGGCCGGGTCCGGCCGGACGCCTCGTCGTTGCCCGGTGTGCTCGTGCTCATCCAGGCAAACATCGACGCGCGCATCGCCTCCTCCACCGACACGTCGATCGGCTGCACCCAGTCGCGCGGAACGAACACCGTGTAACCGCCGATCATGTAGCCCATCGGCAGATACACCGCCACGCGGTCGCCCTGCAGGAAGCCGGCCGGCAGGTCGTCCACGCTCTGGCGCGTGATCAGGCCCACTATTTCGAGATCCAGCCCCGGCAGCTTGAGCGCCACCACCGTTTGCTTGGTCGTCTGATTGTTTTTGGGCGAAAAATAATCGGCAAAATCCTTGAGCGAGGAATAGATGCTCTTCACCACCGGCAAGTTGGTGAAGGGCAGTTCCACCAGCGTGAGCAGTCTGCCTACGCCGCGCTGCGACATCAGCACGCCGAGCAGGAAGATTCCGGTAATCCCGAGCAGCAAGCCCATGCCCGGCACATAAAAGTCGCCGATGAACGGCCGGATCAGCTGCATGGCCAGCGTTTCGGTCCAGCGCAGGAAGATATAGAGGAAATACACCGTCAGCCCGAGCGGCAGGGCGGTGATCAGGCCGCGAAAAAAATACTGGGAGATTTGCTTGGTCAATTGGGGCCCCGAGGCAGGAATGACGTTGTTCACGCAGTCCCGTAAGCATAGCAGCGAGGGTTGGCCGAGGCGCGCAACGCGCCCCCGCAAAAATTTGCAGATGCAGCCTACAGTCCCGTCGGGCGCTGCCGATTACCTGACTGATAGGCCCAGATTTGTTGTGGAGGAGTGAAGCGTGCTGAATCGTCTAGTCGGAATGTGGTCGGGCAAGGAAAATGCGGCCGTCCCGCCGCCGCCTGCCGTGGCTGTCGAGAGCCAGGCAGCGCCCAAGCCGGGATCCAAGCCAGGATCCAAGGCGCCTTCGGTCATGCGCCGCGAAGCCATGCTGGGCCGCGACCAGAAAGTGGCGGCCTACACCTTCATGCTGCGTCGCGCGCAGGACGAGCCGAGCGACATGAGCCTGCCCGACATGCAGCGACTCTATGACGAGACCCTGCTCGGCAATCTGCAGCGCATGGATGTCGCACGCCTGCTGGGACAGCGGCTGGCCTTCATCCCGATTTCGATCGCCACCCTGGGTCACCCGCTTATCGAGGACTGGCCTGCCGCCGGCACGGTGTGGATGCTGAACTTCGATGCCCAGACCCCGGTCGGCGACGCCCTACTCGCCCGCATGGGGGAGCTGAAGTCGCGCGGTTTCAATTTTGCCGTGGCCGCCGACGCGGTCATGCGTCCCGAGCGCCAGGGGCTGCTGCAGTACGCGGATTACGTGGTGATGGACGTCAGCAGCGAGGACATCCCCGCCATCACCGCGCAAATGGCGGCGGTATCCAAGGTGACTGCGGGCAAGCGCTTCGTGGCGCTGGACGTGCAGACGCTCGAAGCCTTCCACATGTGCCACAAACTGCAGTTTGCGCTGTTCATGGGGCCCTTCATCACCCGCCGCGAAACCCTCGACAGTCCGGCCATGGGGCCGTCGCGCGCCAAGGTGCTGGATCTGATGAACCGGGTGCGCACCGGTGCCGAGCAGCCGGAACTGGCGGCCCAGTTCCGCCACGATCCGGCCTTGTCGGTGCGCCTGCTGCGCTATGTCAACTCGCCCGGCATGGGCTTGATGAACAAGATCGGCGGTATCGAGCAGGCGCTGATGGTGATGGGGCAGGACAAGCTGTATCGCTGGCTGACGCTGATCCTGTTTACCGGCGGCCAGACCCAGGAACTCGATCAGGCCGTGCTGGAAAACGCCCTGGTGCGCGGCCGTGTGGCCGAACAGCTGGCCGGACGCGCGCTGTTTGCCAAGGCGCGCGACGAGATTTTCGTGGCTTGCCTGTTTTCGCTGCTCGACGTGGTGATGAACATGCCGATGGAACAGGTGCTGAAGCAGATCAGCCTGCCCGCCGAGATCACCGAGGCCATTGTTTCGCGACGCGGTCCGTATGCCCCCTATCTGGCGCTGGCGATTGCCTGCGAGCAGGACGACCAGAGCAGCATCGAGGCGCTGGCCAAGCAGATCGGACGCGAGGTGGACGAGATCAATGGCGTGCATATGGACGCGCTGTTGTGGGCGCAGCAACTGTCCGCCGACGTTTGAGCGTGTGGCAGGCAGTGCCGGGCATCGATGGCTCCGACGCATGCGCGCATAAAAACGATCGATTGCAAACGCAATGCGCGGTCGAGTAGTATTTGCGGACTACTCCGGAGAACAGCGCATGGACAGAACATCCTGGTTTGCACTGAGTGTTTCGGCTCTGCTGGCGGGCTGTGCCGGCACGCCCAGCGCCGAAGAACAGGCGGCGATGGCAGCCGATGCCCGCAAGGCGAGCGGGGCGCTGATCCAGCAACTGGGCGGCGAACTGAAAGCCGCGCTGGGCGAAAAAGGGCCGGAGGGCGCGATCAGCGTCTGCAAGGAGCGCGCGCCGCAGATTGCCGCCGAGGTGTCGAAACGGTCCGGCCTGGAAATCAGGCGCGTCAGCCCGAAAAACCGTAACCCCGCTGGCGTGCCCGACGCTTGGGAGGCCCAAGCCCAGGCCGGGCTGGAAAAACGGCTGGCCGCGGGCGAGAAGCCCGACACGCTCGATACCTGGCAGGTCGTCAGCACGCCGCAGGGCAGGCAGTTCCGCTATGCCAAGGCGCTGCCGGTGCAGCCGGTGTGCCTGACCTGCCATGGCGATCCTGCGGCGATGTCCGATGGTGTGAAAGCGCGCCTGGCTGCCGAATATCCGCTGGACAAGGCGACCGGCTATGCGCCGGGCATGCTGCGCGGCATTGTCTCGGTCAAGCGTCCGCTGTAAACCCTCGACCGCACGCATGCCGCGCGAGCAAAGGATGACAGCCGCGCGCGGCACCCCCCCGGCATGGTTCATCTACATGCTGCGCTGTGCCGACGGCTCGCTCTAAACCGGCATCACCACCGACGTCGTTCGTCGCGTCGCCGAACACAATGGCGACGGCGCGCCGGGTGCCCGCTATACCCGCAGCCGCCGGCCGGTCGAACTGGTCTACCTCGAGGCCGTCGCCAGCCGTTCGGAAGCCACGCGCCGCGAGACGGCGATCAAGCGACTGGATCGCGAGCGCAAGCTGGCGCTGTGCGATTCGGCGCGATAGGCCTGCATCCCCTCAACTGCCGTCGATTCCATTCACCCGTGCCTGCAGGGACGGCAGGGCGACGTCGACCGCCCGCCGCCCGGCTTCGATGGCGATGGCGGCACGATGAAACTCCATCAGCCCCATTTCGGCAAGCTGCGGCGTCACCAGCACGTCGGCCGGTTCGCCGGCCAGCCGGCTGCGCGTGATCAGCACCTGCATGATGTTGATGCTGCTTGCCAGCACGTCGAGCATGGCGGGCGGTTGGGGGCCGTCGCGGTGGTTGATGCCGAGTTGCGACATGCCGGCCTGGATGCGCGCCATCACCGTATCGGCGAGGGTGTCGGGTTCGGGCGAGGCGCGCGTGCGCGTTGCCTTGGCCGGTTTGGGCCTGAGGTGACGGCCCAGCAGATCGGAATTGAGATCGACGGCGATCACGATATCGGCACCCATCGCGCGGCATAGCGACACCGGCACCGGATTGACCAGCCCGCCGTCGACCAGCCAGTTGCCGTCGCACTGCGTCGGCGTGAACAGGCCGGGCAGCGCGATCGAGGCGCGCACGGCGTCGGTCACGCGGCCTTCGCGTAGCCACACCTCGCGGCCGCGCTGAAGGTCGGTGGCGACGGCGCCGAAGGGTCTCTCCAGCTCGCTGATGTCGCGGTCGACAAAATGGCTGCGGAAGAAATCGATCAGCTTGTCGCCCTTGATCAGCCCGCTGCCCAACGAAAAATCCAGGAAGCTCACCACAGTCTGCAGACGCAGGCTGAGCACCCAGTTCTCCAGCCGTTCCAGTTCGCCGCCCACGTAGGCCGCCCCCACCAGCGCGCCGATCGAGGTGCCGCAGACGATGTCCGGCTCGATGCCGGCCTCGGCGAGCGCGCGGATCACGCCGACGTGCGCCCAGCCGCGCGCCGAGCCGCCGCCCAGGGCCAGGCCAATGCGGGAGCGGGGTGGCGCAGTGGATTGTCGTGTCGCATTCATGTGGCTAGCTTAACCGGCTTCGGCTTCGATGCGNNGGAAACTGAGACGCTTGCGCAGCAGGTTTTCGGGCAAAAAAAACGGCCCCGATCAGAGGCCGTGTACAGGAGGAGCTTGCGTATTCGAGGCTTCGATACCTTGAAGCGGATGGCTGGATCAATCCGGTTGCTTTTATGTCGTGTTGCCAGCTTGTGAATTTATTTGCGGCTGCCGCCCGGAAAACTTGAGGCGTATCTCGCCTGCAGGGCGGCGAATGTCCCGCTCCCTCAATCCGCCTCCCGTTCAAGGCCACAGCAATGGATCTGTTCGTTCGCCGGCGGCTGACTGAGAATGGCGCCGGTGACGGGGTTGGGGCGAAACACGGTGCATCCCTTGAGCCCCAGCGCGTGCGCCTGCCGGTAGAGGTCGGCGAAGCGCTCGAACGGCATGTCGGCGGCGACGTTGATGGTCTTGGAAATGGCGTTGTCGACGAAAGGCTGCAGGGCGGCCTGCATCTGCAGATGGGCGAGCGGATCGATCTGCCGTGCTTCGACGAAAGCGGGCGGCAGGCCTTTGCCCTGCTGCTGCCACAGCTGGCAGGCGTAATCGACCACACGGTGAATGCGATATTCGCCGTCGGTTCCCAGCACGCGGCGCTCCGCCTCGGCAGCGAAAACCGGCTCGATGCCGCTGGACAGATTGTTGGCCAGCAGGCTGATGGTGCCGGCCGGCGCGATGGCGAGAAGATGGCTGTTGCGGATGCCGTGCACGGCGATGGCATCGCGCAGGTCGGCCGGCAGTCGGCGGGCGAAGCCGCTGGCCAGAAAGGCTTCGGCATCCAAGGCAGGGAAGGCCCCTTTCTCCCGGGCGAGTTCGACCGACGCGCGATAGGCGGCGTCGCGCAGGGTCTGCATCGCGGTGGCGGCCAGTGCACGCGCGGCGTCGCTGTCATAACCGAGGCCGAGCAGCACCAGCGCGTCGGCCAGTCCGGTGATGCCGAGCCCGATGCGCCGCGTGCGCCGGGCCTGGTCGGCTTGTGCCGGAAGAGGGTAGCGCGAGACGTCGATGACGTTGTCGAGAAAGCGCACCGCCCGCTGTGCCGAATCGGCCAGCGCGTCGAGGTCGAGGCGGGCATCGGCGGCGTAGGGCGAGATCACGAAGGCCGTCAGGTTGAGCGAGCCGAGGTCGCAGGCGCCATACGGCGGCAGTGGGATTTCGCCGCAGGGGTTGGTGGCGGTCAGCGTTTCGCGATCGGCGAGCGTGTTGTCGCGGTTGATGGTGTCGACGAAGAGTACGCCGGGTTCGGCGGTGTCGTAGGCCGCGCGCAGGATGCGCTGCCACAGCGCGCGCGCCTTCACCGTGCGCGTCTCGACGAGGCCGGGAAACACCAGCGGCCAGTCGCCGTTGTTCGCCACCGCTTCCATGAAGGCGTCGCTCACCAGCACCGACAGGTTGAAATGCCGCAAGGCCGCGGGATCGCGTTTGGCGTCGACGAAAGTCTCGATATCGGGATGGTCGCAGCGCAGCGTCGCCATCATCGCGCCGCGCCGCGCGCCGGTCGACAGCATGGTCGCGCACATCGCGTCCCAGATGCGCATGAAGGACACCGGGCCGGACGCGATGCTGCCGGTGGCGGCCGCCACCGTGCCGGCCGGGCGCAGGGTGGAAAAATCGTAGCCCACGCCGCCGCCGTGCTGCATGGTGAGCGCGCCTTCCTTCAGCGCCTCGAAAATGTGCTCGAGGTCGTCGGCGATCTCGCCCATCACGAAGCAGTTGAACAGCGTCACCCGGTGGCCGGTGCCGGCGCCGGCGAGAATGCGTCCGCCAGGCAGAAAGCGGAAATCGTCCAGCAGCGCGGTGAAGCGGTCTGCCCACTGTTCGCGTTCGCCGCCTTCTGCCTGCGCGATCGCCCCCGCCACCCGCTTCCAGGTGGCGCGGATGTCGGCTTCGCCGGCGGCGCGGTAGCGGGTTTCCCAGATGTGGCGGGAAATGTCCATGCGGAAGGGATCGTTCGTCGTCATGCGAGTACGATGTGAGGCGGCGTTTGAGGCATTATCCGTTTGTCTTGTGTCCTTTGAGCATAGCCGCTCTGCAGCAACCCATGATGGATGCGTCCCACCCTTATTCCGCGCTGACGCCCGACTGCGCGCTCGACGCCCTCGACAGCACCGGCCTCAGGGCCGACGGCCGTCTGCTGGCCCTGAACAGCTACGAGAACCGTGTCTACCAGATGGGAGTGGAGGATGCGGCACCCGCAAGGGGTATGCCGCCGGGCGCTGGCCCTTCGAGCGGTGTTGGCGCAGCACCTGTCGTGGTCAAGTTCTACCGTCCAGAGCGCTGGAGCGATGCCGCCATCCTGGAGGAGCACGCGTACACGATCGAGCTCGCCANNGGTGGTCGCGCCGCGGGTGCTGAACGGCGCCACGCTGCACGCCCACGCCGGCTTTCGCTTTGCCGTTTACCCGAAGCAGGGCGGGCGCATGCCCGAGTTCGACCGTGCCGACACCCTGCAGTGGATGGGGCGTTTTCTCGGCCGCATCCATGCGGTCGGCGCGACCGCCGAGTATTCCCAGCGGCCTACGCTCGATCTTGAAAGCTTTGGCTATGCATCGCGAGATTTCCTGCGCGACGGCAACTGGCTGCCGGCCGACCTGGTTGCCGCGTGGGACAGCGTGGTCGAACATGCCCTGCAAAGCGTGGCGCATTGTTTCGAGCGGGCCGGTGCGGTGCGTGCCATCCGCCTGCACGGCGACTGCCACGCCGGCAATGTGCTGTGGACCGAAGCCGGGCCGCATTTCGTCGATTTCGACGACAGCCGCATGGGACCGGCGGTACAGGATCTGTGGATGTTGCTGTCCGGCGAGCGCGACGAACAGCAGGCGCAGATGAACGAGATCCTGACGGGCTACGAAGACTTCATGGAATTCGACCCGAGTGAACTGCATCTGGTCGAAGCGCTCAGAACCTTGCGGCTGATTCACTATGCGGCCTGGCTGGCGCGCCGCTGGGACGACCCGGCTTTTCCGGTCGCGTTTCCATGGTTCAATACGCAGCTGTACTGGCAGGCGCGCATCCTCGAATTGCGCGAGCAGATCGCGCTGATGGACGAGCCGCCGCTGGTGGCGTGAAACACAACTTTTTTCCGCAAAGGACGCGAAGAAACGCGAAGGCAACCCTGAATGTTTTATTGGCGCCCCTTCGCGGATAACCAGGGTTTTAAAACATGTGCGGCATAGCAGGCGAATTCCGGTTCGACAACAAGGCACCCGATGCGGCGGTCATGGCGCGCATGCTGGCGAAGCTGGCGCGCCGCGGGCCGGATGCCGAAGGCCAGCATGCAGACGGCTCCGTCCGCCTGGGCCACCGGCGGCTGGCGATCATCGATCTGTCGGAACGCTCGAAGCAGCCGATGATCGACGCCGCCAGCGGCACCGCGCTGGTGTTCAACGGCACCATCTACAACTACCCGGAACTGCGCGGCGAACTGATCGCGCGCGGCCACGTCTTTCACTCAGACGGCGACACCGAGGTCATCCTGCGCGCGTACCTGGAGTGGGGTGAAGCCTGCGTCGAGCGTCTGCACGGCATGTTCGCGTTCGCCATCTGGAACCGCGACGTGCTGTTCCTGGCACGCGACCGCCTCGGCATCAAGCCGCTGTATTACAGTGAAACCCTGGGCTGCTTCCGCTTCGCATCGACCCCGCAGGCGCTGCTGGCGGCGGGCGGGGTCGACACCGGCATCGACGCGGTGGCGCTGCATCACCTGTTCACCCTGCATGCGGTGGTGCCGGCGCCGCGCACGATCTTCAACGGCATCCGCAAGCTTGCCCCCGGCACCACGCTGACGGTGAATGCGCGCGGCGAGCTCAGCCACAAGAAATACTGGTCGCTGCGCGCGCAACGCCCGGCGGTGGCGAGGACCGAGGCCGAATGGACCGAGGCCATCCACGAAAGCCTCAGGCAGGCGGTGAAAAAGCGCATCGAGATCGCCGATGTCAAGGTCGGCGTGCTGCTCTCCGGCGGCCTCGATTCGAGCCTGCTGGTGGCGCTGCTGGCCGAACAGGGCGTGCCCGATCTGATGACGTTTTCGGTGGGGTTCGAGGACCAGCCGGAAGAGCGCGGCAACGAGTTCGAATACTCCGACCCGGTGGCGGCGATGTACGGCACGCGCCATCACAAGTATCAGATTCCGAACAGCGAAGTGCTGCGCCGGCTGCCCGAGGCGGTCGATGCAATGAGCGAGCCGATGTTCGCGCAGGACGCGGTGGCGTTCTATCTGCTGGCCGAACAGGTCAGCAAGACGGTGAAAGTGGTGCAGAGCGGGCAGGGCGCCGACGAGGTGTTCGGCGGCTATTTCTGGTATCCGCGCATGGCGGCAGAAACATCCGGCTCGGCGCTCGATCGTTTTCGTCGCCATTACTTCGACCGCGATCACGACGAGTTTCTCGACATGGCCATGCCGGCGTATCACGGCCCCGACTACACGGCGGAAATCATCGCTGCGCATCTGGCGGAACCTTTCGCCGACGAATTCATCGATCAGGTATTGCGCATGGATACGACCATGCTGATCACCGACGATCCGGTGAAGCGGGTCGACAACATGACCATGGCGTGGGGACTCGAAGCGCGCGTCCCCTTCCTCGATCACCAGCTGGTGGAGCTGGCGGCATCGATGCCGCCCGAACTCAAGCTGGCGTCGGAAGGCAAGCACGTGCTGAAGACCATCGCGCGCGGGCTGGTGCCGGATGCGGTGATCGACCGCAAGAAAGGCTATTTTCCCATGCCGGCGCTCAAATTCGTACGCGGAGATTTTTTGAACTTCATGCAGGACATTCTGACTTCACAAGCCTGCCGCGAGCGCGGCCTGTATCAACGCGCCTATGTGGACACGCTGCTGGACGCGCCGGAGCAGCACCACACCCGCATCCAGGGCAGCAAGCTGTGGCATCTGGCGCTGCTCGAATACTGGCTGCAAAAAAATGCGTAGCGTCCTTTTCCTGCTGACGGCGCTGGCGATGGCGCCCGTCCACGCCGAAAGCGATTTCGACACCTGGCTGGCCGACTTCCGCAAAGAGGCGGCGGCGCAGGGCATTTCCGTCGCCACGCTCGACGCCGCCCTGAGCGACATCGAGCCGGTCGAACGCGTGATCGAGCTCGACCGCCGCCAGCCCGAATTCCTGCAGACCTTTGCGGATTACCTGGGACGGCGCGTCACGCCGTCGCAGGTCGCGCGCGGTCAGGCCTTGATGGCAGAGCATGCCGCGCTGCTCGAAGCGGTCGAGCAGCGCTACGGCATCCCGAAGGCGGTGCTGGTGGCATTCTGGGGGCTGGAAACCAATTACGGCGCCACACTCGGCAGCCTCAACATCCCGGCCAGCCTCGCCACGCTCGCCTTCGACGGCCGCCGCAGCACGTTCTTCCGCAGCCAGCTGCTCGATGCGCTGCGCATCATCGACGCCGGCCACGTCGCCGCCATCGACATGAACGGCTCCTGGGCCGGCGCGATGGGACACATGCAGTTCATGCCGTCGACCTTCCGCGCCTATGCCATCGACGGCGACGGCGATGCCCGCATCGACTTGTGGCAGTCGCTGCCCGACGCCATGCATTCGGCGGCGAACTATCTCAGCCGCGCAGGCTGGCGCGCGGGCGAGCCGGTNNCCACCGCCTGCCGGTGCCCGAGTGGACGGCACTTGGCGTGCTGACGCAGTCCGGCAGTGCCTTGCCGGAGGTGAACGGCCGCGCTGCCATCGTGCTGCCGCAGGGCTGGCAGGGGCCGGCCTTCATGGTGTTCGACAACTTCGACGTGGTGATGCGCTGGAACCGTTCGGTGAATTACGCGCTGGCCGTGGCCCAGATGGCGCAAGAACTGGCGGGCGGCGGTGCGCTGGCCGCACAGGCGGGCGAGGCGGGTGCGCTCAGCACCGCACAGGTCATCGCGCTGCAGCAGGCCTTGAACGAATTGGGCTTCGACACCGGTACGCCGGACGGCCTGCTCGGTCCGCGCACCCAGAGTGCCATCCGGCGCTATCAGGTGGTGCACGGTCTGCCGGCCGACGGCTACCCTGCGCCCAGCCTGCTGGCGCACGTCGAGCAGGCCCACGCTGCCGCAGCCGCAGCCGGCACGCTCATCGGCGCGCCCGCGCCCACCTTTGCCGAGCCGGCCAGCCAGCCCTGAACCGGACGCCGGCGGCGTCCGCCTGTGTTATTTTTTGCGCATTCGATTCGGGAGAACGACGTGAGCGATGCGCGCAATGTACTGGGCGGCCTGCTGCAGGTGTGCAGCGTGTCGCCGATGACCGGCTTCGTGCGGGATGGCGTCTGCCATACCGGGCCCCACGACATCGGCAGCCACACCGTGTGTGCGCAGATGACCGAGGCCTTCCTCGATTATTCGCTGCAGCGCGGCAACGATCTCGTCACGCCCGTGCCGAAATACGATTTCCCGGGCCTGAAGCCGGGCGACCGCTGGTGCGTGTGCGCCGCGCGCTGGCTGGAGGCCGCCGAGGACGGGGTCGCGCCGCCGGTGGTACTCGACGCCACCCATGAGCGCGCCTTGCGCAAGGTGTCGCTGGCCGACCTGCAATACCATGCCCTGCGCGCCCCCGAGGTTCCCAATCCATGAGCCTGCAATGCTGGAAATGCGGCGCCAGCCTGGCCGGCATGCTGTTGCCGCTGTCGCTCCGCGAAACCTGCCCGAGCTGCCGAGTCGACCTGCACACGTGCAGGATGTGCCGTCACTACGATGCGCACCGTTCCGGCCAGTGCCGCGAACTCGCGGCCGAACGGGTGGCCGACAAGACGCGCGTCAACCATTGTGGCTGGTTCGTGCCGCGCCCCGAGGCCTACAAAGGCGGCGGCGCGGCAATGGCGCAGACCAGCCGCAGCGCGCTCGATGCCCTGTTTGCCGGGCGCCACGACGGCGAAACCGCGAAGCCTGATTCGCCCGTCTCGCTCGACGACCTGTTCAAAAAATAGTCGCTCAGGGCTGCAGTACGGTGAGGTAGGCCGCCAGATTGCGGATGTCCGTATCCTTGAGGTTGCGCGTATACGCGGCCATCCTCGGATCGACGCGTTCGCCATTGCCGCTGCGGTAGCGCGTCAGGGCGTCCTCCAGATATTTCACCTGCTGCCCCGCCAGCCGCGGAATCGTGTCGGTTCCGCGGCCGTCCGCACCGTGGCAGCTGACGCACAGTTTGTCGTACAGACGCTTGCCCGCCACGCTGTGCGTGCGTGCTGCAGCCGGTTTCCGGACCACCGGCTGCTGCGACAGGAACAGCGCGACAGCGATCCGCTCGTCCGGGGTGAGCGCCTTGATCATCCCCTCCATGAAGGCCGACGACTTGCGCTGTCCGAGGGCGAACTTGTTCATCTGTTCCAGCAGGTAGCCGGCATTCTGGCTCGCCAGATTGGGTACTTCGGGCAGCACGCTGTTGCCGCCGGCGCCATGGCAGTGGCGGCAGACCGCCGCGCTCTGCTGTCCGCGGCGGAGCGCCTCGGACAGGCTTCCCGGGTCTGCGCTGATCTGCCTCATCTGCGCGTGCAGCGTCGCGGGCGCGGGATCGGCGGAGGTGTCGCGGGCGGTGGCCTGGGCAGCAGCGGTGAACAGGGCAATCAACATCAGACGAAGCAGGCGGGCGTACGGTGGCGTGGACATGAGCAAGGCACTAAAAAGATAAACAGATCGATAATATAGTGTTGTTTACGGCGCCCAGCCGACAAGCTTGAGCAAATAAAATCGAGTCCATTCGTATTCAGGGGTTGGTTGCGGGGGCTGGCCGGCGAAGCTGCCGGAGCGCCTGCCATTCGTAGAGCGACAGACCCGCACCGATCAGCGCGATGCCGACCCAGCTGCGCGCCGGGATGAATTCGGCGTTAAGCGTCTGCCCCAGCAGCAGCGCCGCCACCGGCGTCACCAGCATGATCAGCGCGACGCGCCCGGCGTCGAGATGCTTGATCACGTAGTAGTACAAGGTGAACCCCACCACCGAACCCAGCACGCCGAGATAGACGATGGCCGCGCCGGCACGCAGCGTGATGTCGGGCGGCAGCTGCGCGGCATCTGCCAGTAGCCAGGCCAGCACGAACAGCGGCATCGCCACCCCGAGCGAGCCGGTGGTGATGGCGAGCGACGAGGCACGCAGGTTCAGCCGTTTGATCCACACCAGCCCCAGCGCCTGCACCGTCATCCCGGCCACCACCGCGGCGGTGCCGAGCGTGGCGGTGCCGTCGCCCGGCCACGGCTGGCCGAAAATCAGCCACAAGCCGGTCAGCGCGATGGCCAGTCCGGTGATGCGTTGCGGCGTGAGTGTGCGCTCACCCAGCCACAATGCGGCGAACACGCCGGTGAGCAGCGGCGACAGGCCGAAGATCACCGAAATCAGCCCCGACGGAATATGCAGCGCCCCCCAGTAGGTGAGCAGCATCGACACGCACAGCGACAGGCCGCTGATCGCATACAGCCGACGTGCAGCCGGCGTGAAGGGAAACGCGGTACGGGTGGCGAAGAGCAGCAGCACGCAGATCGCCAGTCCGATCAGCATGCGCGCCATCACGGCGAAACTGAAGCTGGCCCCCTGCGCGCTCCACTGGATGGCGAGCGGCGTGGTGGACCAGATCAGTATGACGCCGAGATAGGCGGCGGGGACGGACATCGGCGCCGGCCGGATCAGAGCATGAAATCGCCCGCGCGTTCGGGCTGATAGGGGATGTCGACGATACGCGCACGCACGGTCTGTCCGTTCGGCGCGAGCCATTCGATCTGCTGGCCGACCGCCAGACCCAGCACCGCGACGCCGGCGGGCGCGGCGACCGATAGCTGGCCCGGCTGGCCGGTGAAATCACGCGGGTATACGAGGGTCGCCTCTACTTCGCGCCCGGCGGGTTCGACCACGAAGCGCACGCGCGAATTCATCGTCACGACGTCGGGCGGCATCGCGTCGGAACGGGCGATCTGCGCGCGGTCGAGTTCCTCGCGCAGCGCCTCCACGCCGGGCTGGCTGTCCGGCAGCGTGGCGAGCAGGGCTTCGAGGCGCTCCAGATCGCGCTCGGATACGGTGATGGCGGGGCGGGTCGTGATTTCCATGGCGGTCTCCTGCGGCAGGCACAAAAATGAAAACCGCCCGGGCCGAAGCCCGGGCGGTGTTGACCAAAACTATAGCATCGAAGAGGGGGCGGAGCCACCCTGCGGGGACGGGTCGCCCGCCTGGAAAGTGATCTCCGCGTCGATGACGGTGACCGCGGCGCCTGAAAGCAGCACGCGGTCGCCCTTCAACTCGCAGGTGAGGCTGCCGCCACGCTTCGAAACCTGCCGCGCGGACAGGCGGCGCTTGCCCAAGCGGCTCGCCCAGTAGGGGGCCAGCGTGCAATGCGCGGAGCCGGTGACGGGGTCTTCGGGGATGCCGAGCCGGGGGGCGAAGAAGCGGCTGACGAAGTCGTCCGAACTGCCGAGGGCGGTGATGATCACGCCGCGCAGGTCCAGCGTGCCCAAGAGGGAAAAATCCGGTCTGATGCCGCGAACGGCCGCCTCGCTGTCGAAGACCACCAGGTAATCGTCTGCGCGCAGGACCTCGAGCGGCTGCCGGCCAAGCGCCCTGGCGAGAAGTTCGACACTGGCGCACGGGGTCGGCGGCCGCGCCGGGAAATCCATTTCCAGCACATCGCCCGTCCGCTTCACGGTGAGCGTGCCGCTGCGGGTTTCGAAGGTGATGGCCTGTCCGGGGTGGCCGAGATGCTCGAACAGGACGTGGGCCGTCGCCAGGGTGGCGTGGCCGCACAGGTCGACCTCGCTGGCCGGCGTGAACCAGCGCAAGCGAAAGCCTGTGTCCGACGGAACGAAAAAGGCGGTTTCGGCGAGATTGTTCTCCTCCGCGATGGCCTGCAGCAGACCATCGTCCAGCCAGCGCTCCAGCGGGCACACCGCGGCGGGATTGCCCTCGAATGCGCGGGTGGCGAAGGCATCGACCTGATATTGCCGGATCTTCATGCCTGCTCGCCGGAGAGGGCTTGCAGACTTTCGGCGGCGATCTCGCGCACGTCGGCATCATCGTCGTCGACGCGCGCCTCCAGCCACGACTTCGCCGCCGCGTCTCCGCTGAGGCCGAGGTAATGGCAGGCGTCCGCCCGCACCCGCGCATCCGCGTGCTGCGACAGGTCGCCTAGCCGCGGCAGCAGCGCGCGCAGGGTATCGCTGCCGGCAAAGTTTTCCAGCAGCACGCCGGCGCCCAGCCGCACGTTGAGGCTGGCCTCGACGTTGCCGACGATGGGCAGCACCCCGGCGAGCAGCGCGGGGTCGGCTTCGATCGCTGCCTGCGCGCGTGGCAGCTGGCCTTCCTTCAGCAGCATGTGGAACCAGTCGGCGAGCCCCTCTTCGCTGTCGGCCTTGGCCGCCCATGCGGCGAGTTCGGTCTTGCCGTGCACGCCGGCAAGCTCGATGCGGCCGATCCTGACCCACGGTACCGAGCGCACGCCGAGCGCCTGGCTTACTTCGGGATGCTGCTCCAGGTTGACCGCTTCGAGGCGGCCGATCGTGCCCTGCTTCACCAGATCAGCGAGCGCGGCGAGCACTGCCGGGCAGTGCGGGCAGTGGGTGGAAATCAGCAGCAGGGCATCGGGTGCGGGCATGGAATTTAACGGGATAATGGCGTGCATGGAATTTACCATCCTCCCCGTCACCCCGTATCAACAGAACTGCTCGCTGGTGTGGGATGCGCAGGGCCGCGCCGCGCTGATCGATCCCGGCGGCGAGGCCGAGCGTCTGCTGGCCGAGGTTGCTGCGCGCGGCCTCACGCTGGAAAAGATCCTGCTCACCCATGGCCACCTCGACCACGTCGGCGCGGCGGCCGAACTGCGCGACGCCCTGGGAATTCCCGTCATCGGCCCGCAGCGCGAGGAGCAGTTCTGGCTCGACATCCTGCCGCAGCAGGCCGAGCTGTTCGGCTTTCCGCCCATCGAGGCGTTCACGCCCGACCAGTGGCTGGAAGACGGCGACGCCGTCGAGGTGGGCGCCCTCCACTTCGAGGTCCTGCACTGCCCCGGCCACACGCCGGGCCACGTGGTGTTCTACCAGCCCGAGGCGCGGCTCGCCTTCGTCGGCGACGTGCTGTTCAAGGGCTCGATCGGCCGCACCGATTTTCCGCGCGGCGACCATGAAGCGCTGCTGGCCGCCATACGCGAAAAACTCTTTCCGCTGGGCGACGACGTGCGCTTCGTGCCGGGGCACGGCGCGATGTCCACGTTCGGGCACGAGCGGCGCGAGAATCCCTTCGTCGGCATGGCTGCCGAATAAAAGGTCCGCGCCGTTCAGGCTGAGCGGGCCGATGCGTGGCGCTTAAAGCGGCGTGATGGCGCCGACGATCGCGCCGGCGGCGTCGGCCGTGGCGTGGCCGCGATCGCGCCGCGGGTTGTNNGAAGGCCGGGTCGCCGCGCAGGCGGGACAAGGCGGCGGCGAGTTCGGCGCGGCGCAGGCCGGCGGGAACGGGCGTGGTCAGTCCCGGCTCCTCTTCAGGGTCGAGGGCGTCGAGATCCACGCTCACGCCGAAGCCGGCGGTGCCCTGCCGCACGATGGCGAGCGCGTCGGCGAACACATCAGCCAGCCCGCGCCGCCGGACTTCGTCCATGCCGAACACCCTCACCCCCAGCCGGTGCAGCAGCGCGGCCTCGCCTGCCTCGAAACTGCGCACGCCGATCAGGCATACGTGTTCGGGACGCAGCTTGGCTTGCGGTCCGTCGATCGCAGTGAGCGCCGCCTCGCCGTGGCCGAGCAGCACGGCGAGCGGCATGCCGTGAATCTGCCCGCTTGGCGTGGTGGCGAAGGTGTGGCTGTCCATGTGGGCGTCGATCCAGATCAGGCCGATCGGGCCGCGCCCGGCCAGCGCATGATGCACGCCGCTCCAGGTGCCGATCGCGCAGGAATGGTCGCCACCCACCACCAGCGGAAAATTGCCCGCCTGCAGCACCGCTTCGACTTCCGCCGCCAGCCGTGCACTCAGTACCGCCACCGCCTCCAGCGGCGTGCCCTGCTGGGCGCGCGGCACGCGCAGGATCGCGTCCCACTCCACATGCTGCAGCGGCGTGTCATGAAACGCCCGGTAACGGCGCAGCGCATCCGGTCCCTCGGCACTGCCGGGATCGGGCGCGCCGGCACCGCTGGCGGCGCCGATGACGATGATGCTGCGATGTGGCGTGGAGGTCGGCTTCATGGTGGCAGCCGGGCCCATTACTTCACCCAGACGTGGGATTCGATTTCGGTGATGCTGCCATCTTCCATGATCGCGCTCACGCCCAGAATCCGGCAATCGTCCTGCCCGGGCACCGGCAGCGGCTGGTTCAGATTCGAGTAGACCTTGACCCGCATCGCCCGGTCGGCAAGCTCGTAGACATATTCGACGCGGACCGGGACGATCATGGTCCGGTCGAGCCTGTGGCCGAACACCTCCAGCTCCCCGCGGTCCACCGCCTGCAGGAAGCGCTCGACCAGGCTGTCCGGATCCTCGATCCTGGGCGTGTCGGGATTGATCAGGTGTCTGGGCACGGGCAGCGCAGCCTGCGCGGCATCCAGCGCGGTCGTGGACAGCAGCAATGCGCCGAAAAACGGCTTCATGAGGCGGCGAAGAAGACGGTTTTCGATGCGGGCTGCGTGCGTGCTCATCCCAGTCCTCCCAGGTTCACGTACTTGGTTTCCAGGTATTCGGCCATGCCGCTGCGGCCGCCTTCACGTCCCAGCCCCGACTGCTTCACCCCACCGAAGGCGGCCTCGGCGGTGGAGATCACGCCGGCGTTGATGCCGACCATGCCGTAGTCGAGCCGCTCGGCGAGTCGCCAGGCGCGGCCGAGGTCGCGCGTGTAGGCGTAGGCCGCGAGGCCGAATTCGGTGTCGTTCGCCATGCGGATCGCCTCGGCCTCGTCGGCGAAGCGGATCAGCGGCGCCACCGGGCCGAAGGTCTCGTCGCGGCAGATCTGCATGGCGGGCGTGCAGCCGGCGAGCACCGTCGGCTGGAAGAACTGCCCGCCGAGCGCGTGGCGGGCGCCGCCGGCCAGCAGCGTCGCGCCGTGCGCCAGTGCGTCGGCAATGTGCGCCTCGACCTTCTGCAGTGCGGCAGGATTGATCAGCGGCCCCGTCTCCACGCCCGGCGTGAAGCCCTCGCCCACCTTCAGCTGCGCTACCGCGGCGGCGAATCGTTCGGCGAAGGCGTCGTGGATGTTTTCCTGCACGAACACCCGGTTGGCGCACACGCAGGTCTGCCCGCTGTTGCGGTATTTGCTGGCGAGCGCGCCCGCCACCGCCGCGGNNACGATGAAGGGCGCGTTGCCGCCGAGTTCGAGCGACACGTGCTTGAGCGTGGCGGCGCTCTGCGCGAGGAGCTGCTTGCCGACCGCGGTCGAGCCGGTGAACGAAACCTTGCGCACCAGCGGGTGCGACGTCAGCACGCCGCCAATGGTTTTTGCATCGCCGGTCACCACGTTCAGTACCCCCGGCGGCAACCCCGCACGCTGCGCCAGCTCGGCCAGCGCCAGCGCGGTGAACGGCGTCTGCGACGCCGGCTTCGCCACCACCGTGCAGCCGGCAGCGAGCGCCGCGCCGGCCTTGCGCGTCAGCATCGCGGCAGGGAAATTCCACGGCGTGATCAACGCCGCCACGCCCACCGGCTGCATCAGGGTGAACATGCGCCGGTCCGCCCACGGCGACGGCACCACGTCGCCGTAGACGCGCCGCGCCTCCTCGGCGAACCACTCGATGAAGCTCGCCGCGTAGTCGATCTCGCCGCGCGCCTCGGCAAGCGGCTTGCCCTGCTCGCTCACCATGATCGCGGCGAGGTCGTCGCGGTTGGCAAGGATCAGGTCGAACCAGCGGCGCAGCAGCTGGGCGCGGGTCTTGGCAGGCGTGTCGCGCCAGCCGGGAAAGGCGGCGTGCGCGGCTTCGATGGCGCGCTCGACATCGGCAGTGGTGCAGCGCGGGGCATGGCCGACGAGTTCTGTATTGGCCGGATTGTGGACAGTGAAGTGCGCGCTGTCGGTGGCATCACGCCATTCGCTGCCGATCAGCGTTTGTTGCTTGAACAATGTGGTGTCGGTGAGTTTCACTTAAGTTGCATTCTGCGGATTGCCGTTGTGCTTAGGCCACTGGTTATAGCCGATAGCTGGGTTGTTTGCCTGCAGCAGGATGATGTACTTGACCTCATTACGATTGACCTCAGAGTCGGACGCGGTTTCAGATTCCGAAAGAATTTCTCGTCTTATGGTGAAGGCGCGGCGTTGTTTGCGAGTGAAGTCCTTGGCAATGAGCCCATCACACGCGCTTCCAAAGTAGTTGATGCTGTCGGTCAGGTCTTTGCCGACGTAGATCTTGTTGTTCGGATAGATGATCTTGTAGATCACTTTCATATGCGGAATCGTCCAGCCAAAATGATGCGCTAGTGCTAGGCCTCGGCAACCAGCGCTTCGAGCAGGTTGACCAGCCCCGTCGTATCGCCCGCAGGCAACTGCCGCACAGCAATCCCGCGCACCACGCACGCTTCAGTATCGACGACAGCGGGACCCGTGACGACGATGCGCTTAAGCTTGTGCAGCTGCCCGATCGTCTCCGCATCGATCGGACACGCATGGGCGATCGCGATGGTGGCCCAAAACAACCGCGGCACGAGGTCGGCCGGTTCAGTCGCCGGATATTCGCTCCAGTTGTGATCGAAGGCTGGGATCGGCAGCTCGTCCGCGGTGAAGGCGGCGCGGTCGAGGAAGACGACGCGCTCCTTGCCGCTCACTTGCCGTTGCCGAGATTCTCGCCGGTCAGCCGCTCAAGCGCGCGCATGATCGCCGACGAATCGAGTTCGCTGTCGCCGGCGCCCATCAGCGCGTTCATCTGCTGCGCGATCAGCGCGGCGCCGGGCAGGGGCGTGGCGGTTTCCTGCGCATTGTCCATGACGATGGCCATGTCCTTGTGGTGCAGCTTCACCTTGAAGCCGGGCTTGTAGTTGGCGTCGAGCATGCGCTGGCCGTGCACGTCGAGGATGCGGCTGCCGGCGAANNGGCGAAGCCGCCCATCAGCGCCTCGCGCATCTTGACCGGGTCGACGCCGTTGCGTCGCGCCAGCAGAATCGCTTCCGCCACGCCTTCGAAGGTGAGGCCGACGACGATCTGGTTGCAGCATTTGACGACCTGGCCGGCGCCGTGGCCCCCGACGTGGACGATGTTTTTGCCGAGGATTTCGAACAGCGGCCGGACTTTTTCGAAGATCGGCGCTTCGCCGCCGACCATGATCGACAGCGAGCCTTCGCGGGCACCGGTTTCGCCGCCCGACACCGGTGCGTCGAGCATGTGGACGCCGCGTTCGGCGAGCGCGGCGGCGATGCGGCGGGGGGNNCGGGCGCCGTGCACCAGCCCGCGGTCGCCGAGGATGATCTGCTCGACGTCGGTGGTGTCGGAGACGACGGTGAAGGTGATGTCGCATTCGGCGGCGACTTCGGCCGGCGTGCCCTTGCCGAGCGCCCCCATCACCAGGATGGGTTCGATGCGGTCGAAGCGGCGGCCGTAGACGGTCAGCTGGTGGCCGGCGCGCAGCAGGTTCTCCGCCATGGGGCGGCCCATGATGCCGCTGCCGATGAATCCGATTTTCATGATGCGATGCCTTTCAACAGCCATAACCAGAATGGCAGCGTAACCAATCCGGCCAGCGTTGACCAGCCCATGATCAGGCCCGCCAGCCGGGTGTCGAGACCGAAGCGGTCGGCCAGCGCGATGACCATCACCATGNNGCACGGCGGCTTCGCCGGGTTCGCCGAGTTTTCCGGGCCATGCCAGCGCGATGCCGAGCGCCAGCAGCGGCATCAGCGCGAGCTTGATGCCGAGCGCAACGAAAACGGCTTTTTGCGGGCGCAGGTCATGCCACGGAATGGTGAGCCCCAGCACGAACAGCATCAGCGGAATGGTCGGGCTGCCGGCCCAGCGCGCAGCTTCCACCAGCGGATCGAGCGCGAGGCCGGAGAGGTTGGCCGCGATGCCGGCGGCGAATCCCCACACGGGCGGCAGCGTCAGCCACATTTTCAGGAAGGCGGCGTGCTCGGTGTGCCTGCCGCAGCGGAACGCGATCCACACGCCGAGCGACCACACCAGCGGGGTGGTGGAGAGCATGTCGGCAAAGAAGGGATAACGCGCGCCCGATTCGCCGAACACCGTGGTGAGGAAGGGATAGCCGAAGAACAGCACGTTGCCGAAGCCGGACGCCAGCATGATGGCGCCGCGCGCAGGATTCGATAGGCCGCGCCCGAGCGGGGTGGCGAACAGCGCCAGTGCGGCGAGTCCCAGCCCGAACAGCGTGGCGACGCCGAGGATCAGCGGCACCTGCAGTATGGCGAGGTCGACCGTGGCCGATGCACCCGCCGCGAAGAACAGCATGGGCGCGAAGAAGTTCAGCACCAGCCGGTTGATTTCGCCGCGCAGGCCGACGATCGAGATGCCGGTCTGCCAGCGTGGCCAGATGCCGCCGGCCGCGATCAGCAGGGACAGGGGCAGCAGCGTTTTCAGCAGCAGTTGCTGCGCGAGGTCGGGCGACATGCAATGGAAGGCGGGCATCTGGGGCGCCCATCATAACGCCGCCGAGTTGCCCGGGTACGGAATGCGCTTCCCAAATGAAATCGGGCTTTCAGGGGCGTGTGCCCGTGAAAGCCCGATGCGCCCGAGCGGGGGAAATCAGGTGCGCGAGGCGGGGAGGTGGCGGTTGTCGACGCGGTGCGNNCTGCCGGCGCGGCGGTTGGTGCCTTGTGCGTCGAGCAGTACGATGATGACATCGCGGTTGGCGACCTGCGCCTGCATCACCAGGCAATGGCCGGCTTCGTTGATGAAGCCGGTTTTGGAGAGGCCGATGTGCCAGTCTTCCGCACGGGTGAAGCGATTGGTGTTGTTGAACGCCACCGGGCGATACAGCACGCGCGCTTTCTGGCGCTTTTTCTTCAGCACCACGCGCTGGGTGCCGAGGGTGTAGTGGCCGGTGGTGCTGATATGGCGGATTTCGGGGTAATTCTGATGGGCGTAATCGGCGAGCTTGGCGAGGTCGAGTGCAGTCGAGCGGTTGCCGCTCGTCAGTCCGGTGGGCTCGACATACACCGTGTCATGCATGCCCAGTACGCGTGCCATGCGGTTCATGGTGGCGACGAAGCGCTCCAGGCCGCCCGGATAGGTACGCCCGAGTGCATGGGCGGCACGGTTGTCGGAGGCGATCAGCGCCAGATGCAGCAACTGGCCGCGTGTATAGCTGGAACCGATGGCCAGGCGCGAGCCGGTGCCCTTGAGGGTGTCGCGGTCGGCGGAGGTGATGGTGATCTTTTCGTCCAGCGGCTGGTCGGCGTCCATCACCAGCATCGCGGTCATCAGCTTGGTGATCGAGGCGATCGGCGTCTGCTGGGTGGCGTTTTTCGCCAGCAGCGGCTGGCCGCTCGCCTGGTCGTACACCAGCACCGATTGCGCGCTCAGTTCCGGCATCGGCGCGAAATCGGGCGCGGATTGCGGGGCAGCCTGGGGCGTGCCGATCTGGTTGCTCCACTGCAGGGTAGCCTGGCCATCGAACGCGGCGGCGCTCGCGTGGAGGCATAAAACAATCAATCCGGACAGTACAGCTTTCATATGCATTCGCTTCAATGAAGGGCGGCAGGAATGTAACACCATGGGCACCATACGGACATCCTGATCAAAACTTGAAAACAACAGTTCAAGGCCGGAGCTCAAATATTTTGGGCTGTAGATTGACGGTGTAGCAAATTTCATTATATATAGCAATGACATGCGTGAACTTTCGAATAATTTACTAAAGAAATCGGAGCTAACAGCGTGTCTGTGTGCCCCCGGCGTGGTGGCCGAGGCGCTGGAGCAACTGATGCGGGGCGAAGCCGCCCGCCCGGAATTTGCCGCCTGCGTGCGGTGCGATCCGGTGCTGGCGCTGCGCGTGCGGCTGTTGCCGGCCGATTTCAGCACCCAGCAGGATTTGCTGCGTGCGCTGCTGCTGGCGGCGCCGGTTGCGGCGGGCGCCGCACAGGCAACCTATGCGGCGCGCTGGCGGCAGTCGATTGCCGTGGCGCAGTTGTCGCAGATGCTTGCGGCGCGCGCCGGCGTGGCCGATGCCGATACCGCCTGGACCGCGGGGCTGATCCACAACCTGCCGGATTATCTCGACCCGGACGCGACGGCGCAGGCCGCCGACTGGCTCGGCGAACTCGATGCCGATGGCTGGCTGGGGGACGCGGCCCGCTATCACGCCGAGCCGCTGGCGCTCGGACGCGCGGCGCATCCGCTGGTCCGCATCGTCCAGCTGGCCTATCAGCTCGCGACCCGCGCCGATGCGGTGGACAGCGTGGATGTGCGCGCCGCGCTTGCCGCCCTGCAGATCGGTGCCGGCGAAGCCGCCCAGNNCAGTCGCAGGTGTATCAACTGGCTCAGCGCTTCGGCCTGGCCGATGGCGTGGTCTCCACGCAGGGCGCAGGACTCGACCGTCTTGCCCGCCTGTATGCGGGGCAGGCAGCGCAATCGGCGCTGCATGGCCACTTTCGCCGGGCGCAGGGGGCCGAGCAGGTGTTTGCCCTGCTGCGCGACGCGTTGCGCGTGCTGTTCGGCATCGAACGGGCCTGCCTGTTTGCACCCGCCGCCGACGGCAGCCTGCGGATGACGCAACTGATTCCTGCGCCCTCGGGGCTGGGCGCGCTGGCGATTCCGTCTGATGACGGTCATTCGGCGCTGCCGCGTGCCCTGACGCGCAATGCGCCGCAGCAGTTCGAGCGCGGCGAGGCCGATGCGGCGCTGGCCGACGAGCAGATCGCCCGCCTGCTCGGCGTGTCGCGTTTTCTTTGCCAGCCGCTGGCCCTGCACGATGGCCGTACCGGCGTGCTGGTGGCCGGCGATGCCTTGTCGGGCCTGAGCATGTCGCCGCTGTGGCGATTCACCCTGGCCGAATGCGCCGAAGCGGCGCTGCCGGTGCCGATCGTTGCCACGCCGGCGCCGGTCGCAGCAGCCGTGCCGAGCGACGACATCCCGCGCGACAGGGTGCGGCGCGCCATTCATGAAGTGGCCAATCCGCTCACCATCATGCGCAATTACGTCAACCTGCTGTCCGACCGCCTGGGGGCGGATTCGTCGGTGCAGCGCGATCTCGGCATCATCGGCGATGAAATCGAGCGGGTGGCGCGCATCGTGCGCGGCATCACCTCGGCCGAGGAGAGCAGCCTGCCCGCCGCGTCGCTGGAACTGGCGTCGGTCAACAGCGTCGTCTCCNNTACCGAGCTGGTGCGGATGGCGCTCGGCACCCTGTTCACGCCCAACAAGGTCAATGTGCAGATCGACCTCAATCCCGACGTGCCGCCGATGCCGCTGCAAAAGGACCTGCTGAAGCAGGTGCTGTTCAATCTGGCGAAGAACGCGGTCGAGGCCATGCACGCAGGCGGCCACCTCAAGTTCACCACCCGGATGGTGCTGGCCGACGGCCAGCGCCAAGTCGAAATCGAAGTGGCCGACACCGGTCCTGGGCTGCCCGCCGCGGTGGCATCGCATCTGTTCGAACCCGTGGTCAGCGAAAAGGGCGGCGATCACGCCGGGCTCGGCCTGACCATCAGCCGCAGCCTGGTGGAGCGCATGAACGGTCTCCTCAGCTGCACCAGCACGCCGCAAGGCACCCAGTTCCTGATCCGGCTGCCCACCCTGCAGAACGGCCAGGCTCCGCTCACGACAACACGCTACGGGTCCATGTAACCCGGCCGCTCAAGGAGAAACCCCATGTCAGACGATCCCATCGAGTCCCCCCCGCGCAGCACCGTCAGCAGCTTTCCGGCGCGGCCGCGTCTGCTGGTGGTGGACGACGAGCCGCTGATTCTGGAAGGCCTCTCGCGCCTGCTCGCTTCGCGCGATTACGATGTGGTGACCGCAAACGGTGGCTGCGAAGCCCTGATCGCCATCGGCAAGCAGCAGTTCGATGCGATCCTGCTCGACCTGGGGATGCCGGACCTCAACGGCAACGAGGTGCTGCGCTTCGTGGCAGACCGTGCCGCCGATACGCCGGTGATCGTGGTGTCGGGCGACAGCACCATCGACGCGGCAATCCGTGCGCTGCGCGGCGGCGCCGCCGACTTCGTGCGCAAGCCCTACGAACCCGAGGAATTGCTGCGCCGCGTCGACAATACGCTGACCCGGCGCCGGCTGGAAAAGGAAAACAACCACATCCTGCAGCGTCTGCAGCAGTCGGAAAAGTGGCATCGTTTTCTGGTCAACAGCTCGCCCGACTTCATCTACACGCTGGACTTCGACGGCCGCTTCACCTTCGTCAACGACCGCGTCGAGAGCCTGCTCGGCTATCGCAGCGAAGAGCTGCTGGGCCAGCACTACAGCTTGGTGATCCACGAGGACGACATCGCGCGTGCCGAACACGTGTTCAACGAACGCCGTGCCGGCGACCGCAGCGCGCGCAACATCGAGATCCGCCTCAAGTGCAACCCGGGGATGCGCCGCCCGCGCCTGATGAACGGCCGCTGCAAGTCGGTCGAGCTCACCGCCACCGGCATGTACGACGAAGAGGCCAGTCCGTTCGAGCAGCGCTTCATCGGCAGCTACGGCGTCGCCAAGGACGTCACCGAACGCAAGCAGGCCGAGGAAACCGTGCAATACCAGGCCTATCACGACCTGCTCACCGGGCTGCCCAACCGCGCACTGTTCCGCGACCATCTCGGCCTCATGCTGGCTCAGGCCAAGCGCAACCAGAAACCGCTGGCGGTGCTGAGCCTCGATCTCGACCATTTCAAGGTCATCAACGATTCGCTCGGCCACACCATCGGCGACGAGTTGCTGCTCGCGGTCGGCACGCGGCTGCGCCAGTGCCTGCGCGAAGGTGACACGCTCGCCCGCCTGGGCGGCGACGAGTTCGCGGTGCTGTTGCCCACCCTGGTGTCGCGCAGCGACGTCGAGCAGATCTGCCGCAAGATCATCCAGGTGCTGTCCAAGCCGGTGTATGTCAAGGGCCACGAGATCTACATCTCGGTCAGCATCGGCGCCTGCGTCGCGCCGGATGACGGCGACATGATCGACAGCCTGATCCGCCAGGCCGAAATCGCCATGTACCAGGCCAAGTCGCAGGGCCGCAGTCGCCTGCAGTTCTGGGAATCGGGCATGCAGGCGCCCTACTCCGAACGGATGCAGATCGAGGCCGACCTGCGCCGCGCGCTGGCGCGCAACGAATTCGTTCTGTTCTACCAGCCGCAGGTCGACACCATTACCGGCGAAGTGCGCGGCTTCGAGGCACTCTTGCGCTGGTGGCATCCGCAGCGCGGCCTGCTGACCCCGGCCGACTTCATTCCGGTGGCCGAGGAATCCGGCGTCATCGTCCCCATCGGCGACTGGGTGCTGCGCCAGGCAAGCTCGCAGATGGCCGACTGGCGCAAGGCCGGACTCCCGCTGGTGCGGCTGTCGGTCAACATCTCGGCGCGTCAGCTCGAGAATCCCGACTTCGTCGACAGCGTCATGCGCGCGGTGCAGGTGTATTCGCTGGACGGCCACCAGATGGAACTGGAGATCACCGAGAGCCTGCTGATGCGCGATTTCGAGGCCAACGCGATCAAGCTCGGGCGCCTGTCCGCGTCCGGCATCCGTCTTGCCATCGACGACTTCGGCACTGGCTACAGCTCGTTCAAGTACCTGTCGCGCTTCCCTATACACACGCTCAAGATCGACCAGTCCTTCGTGCAGGATCTCGGTCGCGAAGAGAACATGTCCATCGTCAACGCCATGGTTGCGATGGGCCGTGGGATGAACCTCAACGTGGTCGCCGAAGGCGTCGAAACCGAAGCGCAGCGCGCGTGCCTGCAGCAGATGCAGTGCCATGAAGTGCAGGGCTTTTATTACAGCGTGCCGCTTTCCGGCCACGAAGCCACCGCCCTGCTGAGCGAACATGGGCGCGGCTTCGGTCAGGCCGGGCAGCGGGCGGCGGGCTGATTTCGAGTCGGGGCGGCCCGCTGTGCCTGACCCCATTGACTGTACGGCCGTTTCAATCGCCTCGCTGCTTGACGGGTACGCGTCTTCAGTCGTCGCGTTCTTTCATAATCACGCGGCTTGATCAATCGCCGCGCAACGCGGCCTTGAATTCGCGGCGCCGCCGATGCAGGGTCGGCTCGGTATAGCCGTTGGGTACGCGCCGGCCGTGGAAGATCATGTCCTGCGCCGCCTGGAAGGCGAGGCTGATGTA